>JAGBWB010000219.1 GCA_017629975.1 Lentisphaeria bacterium | reverse complement strand
TCAATTACGAATTCAGGAAACGCCATTGGGAATACCACAAACCCAATCGCCGTGATCTGTCACGTAAAGCCGGAAAAAATGAAATTATGCTCACTGAAGAGTGGGCTGTCGGCTGCAAAGGCGGTTCAGATTCTATCGCCGCCATTGCGGTAAAGGACTTTCAGGATTACCTCTACAAAAGTATGGGGCTTTCTCTGAAGCTGACTTCAGAAGACGGCGACAAAGTCATCTGGGTCGAAGTCTGCAAAAGAGTCAAAAAGGGCTTTGTCCTTGAAGTCGAAGCCAACCATATCAAAGTCCGTGCCGCCGAAGACAAGATGACCTTCCGGGGAACTATTCATCTGGAAGATATGATGAACCTTGAAGAAGCCCCGGTACTTCCTCTCGGCAAGTTCGTCCGCAAGCCTCTTTATGATGTAAAAACCGTCCACTCCGGCACAGGCCTTGATTACTACCCCGATGAAGAACTGCTGGGACTGCTCCACGCCGGATACAACCAGATCGACCTCTTTTTGCAGGGCATCGACCGGAACAATATCGGCTATTGCGACTTCAACGAGATCATCGAACGGGCCGACCGTTTCGGTATCACCACAGTGTTCCACAACTACATCCGCACCTACGTCCACCCGGACGACCCCGGTGCCCAGGAGGTTTTTGACAAGGTTTACGGTGAAATCTGCCGCCGTTACCCCAAGGTCGCCAGCATCGGACTTTGCGGCGAGTGTCTGGAGTTCCCCAGCAAAGATCCCAACACAACAGGCAAACCCTACAGGGAAAGTGTTGTGGACGGTATTCCCGACACCCGTCCCAGCCCCGGCTGGTATCCCTGCTGTGATTACCCCGCCTACATTCAGGGCATTGAACGGGCTGTCCACAAGTGCAATCCCAACATCAATGTGGGGTACAGTACCTATAACTGGGGATATGCCCCTCTGGAACTGCGGAAAAAGTTTCTGGAAAATTACCCGGAAAACGTCAGTTTGTCTGTCTGCTATGAGATTTTTTCTCAGCGGAAACTTGAGGGACTCCACACCCCCGTTATGGATTACACCATGTCCGCTGATGAACCGGGCTACTACTTTACAAGTGAATGTGCCGAAGCCCACAAACACGGCATCAAGATCTCCGGCAATGTGAATACCGCCGGTATCGCCTGGGACTTTGGCTGTGTTCCCCTGGTGCCCGCCCCTGCCAAAATCCTCAAACGGGATCTTAATCTGAGAGAAGCAGGAAAAAAATGGAACATCAGAAATCTCTATTGCACCCACCATTACGGCTGGTGGAACAGCGTCGCAGCAGATCTTGGCAAGTGGACTTCATGGGAAGAGTTTGAGCCGGATTATGATGAACTGCTCAAAAAGATCGCTATCCGTGACTACGGTAAAAAAGCCGCTCCCCATATTCTCAAGGCGTGGCAATATTTCAGCGACGGTATGAGCCATTATGTTGCCTCCAACGAAGACCAGTACGGCCCCTGGCGTGTCGGTGCTGCCTATCCCTTTATTTTCCAGCCCAACATTTCCCGGACAATGAGCGACAAGGCGATCCAGTTCCCCACAGCCCCCCACGCCCATTTCGGCTGGAGGATCGTCAAAACCTTCTATACTCCTTATGAAAATGCGGAACAGACTCCCGGATTCCTGCGCTATCCTGCGGAATTGCGTTCTTTGCAGAAAATGCTGGATTTCTGGAACAAAGGTCTTGCCGCCGCCGCCAAAGCGGTCGAACTTGCCGATGCTGCCAAAAAGGATGAAGCAAAACGCCTTGAGGCATTGGCCCACTTCATCCGCAACAGTATCATTACCGTTATGAACATCAAAAAGTGGTGGCAGCTCAATATGGCTATGCAGAACAGTGCCACTGCGGAAGAAGCAGAACAGTACCTTGACAAGATCGAAGCCCTTGCTTACGAGGAAATCGAAAACGCCAGAGATACCATTCCTGTCGTGGAATTCGACTCCCGTCTGGGCTGGGAACCTTCTATGGAGTATGTCTGCGACAAGTGGCATCTTGAGTGGAAGATCCGTCAGGTGACGGACGGCGCACTCCGAGAGATCGCTGCTTACAGAAAAATGCTCAATCTCCACAAAGAAAAGTGAAAAATTTATCCATATTTAAGGAAAACAGACTCTATGAAAGCTGAAGAATTTAAAATCGCGACTCTCGGCACCCCCCTTCTGAAATCCCCGCTGACCAACTGTGCCTTTGTCAAAGAGGGCAGTTCTGTCGTCTATGAAACCGATGCCGCAACTGTCAAAGGATATGTGGAACGCAACGAAGCAATCCCCTCTTTTGAACTTGCCGGTCCCCGGGAAAAGATCTTTCACGATCCCGCCTGGAGCCGTGCCGCCATTCTCACTGCGGGCGGTCTCTGTCCCGGTTTGAACGAAGTTATCAAATTTCTGACCCTGACCTTGAAACAGCGTTACAAAGTTCCTGTTGTCTACGGCATCCGCTACGGATACAGAGGCCTGAACCCTGAATACGGTCTTTCTCCGCTGATCCTTGACGAACAGCTGGTGGACGGCATCCACGAAGCGGGCGGCTCCATTCTGGGTTCTTCAAGGGGAGAAGAGGATGTGAGTGTCTGCGTTGATACCCTTGTGCGCATGAATGTCAATATGCTTTTCTGTATCGGCGGCGACGGCACGCTGCGCTGCGCCCACGAAATTGCGGCGGAAATAAAACGCAGAAAACTTGCCATAAGTGTGATCGGCGTACCCAAAACCATCGACAATGATATTGAGTTTATTGACAAAACATTCGGTTTTGAAACTGCCGTTTATATGTGCAACCAGTTTATTGCCGGGGCACAT
>JAGBWB010000218.1 GCA_017629975.1 Lentisphaeria bacterium | reverse complement strand
TGTTTCCCCCAAAATGCAATATCAAAGTTTTTCACTTGCTCCTTTATTGAAGTAATATTGCAAAAAATCACAAAAAACGGTTTGCATTTTGACGCAAAGAGGAATATATTATGACAAAGTATTATTGTTTTATTGTATCATTGGAGTTTTTCAGATGAAGTTTGCTGCTCTTTTTGCTTTAGGCCTGACGCTTCTGACCGTTTCCGGATGTATGCACTCTGAGCGTACTGTTTGTGTCCCTGAACCGCAGATCGTGGACACCCGCGATTTGCTGGTCAACTCAAATTTTGATTTTCACTCCCTGATTCCCCACCGCTACGGCAAACCCATGAGTTTCTTTGCCGACTATGTGCCTTTCTGGAATGCCAACACAGCAAAGTCCCTCAAAGTCATCAGAGACTCCCATATTCCTGCTGCGGTGCTTCCTCCCTTTTCCGTCCCCTGCGGCGTGGAATTGAATCCCGGAGAGAGTTTCCACCAGTTTTTCACTCTGCCTGAAGCCAATCTGCTTTACGGCGACCGTGTAAGTTTGATTTTTTACGGACATCAGAAAACGCCCGGTGCCCTTGAGGGCGAGATCCGGGCAATGAAAATTGAAAGTGCCGACGGCACCTGGTCACCTGCCAAAGATTTTAAGCTGCGGGACAAACGCACGTTTGCAAAAATGGCACGGGGAGAACTTGTGGTGGCGGCATCTGCAAAGGCAACGCTGCCCGTAATCAACAAGACTTCTGAATACAAGATTGAAAACTTCGTTATTCCCGGCAACTTCACTCCCGGCAAAAAGTCTTATTCCAAAGACAATAACACCGTTGGACTTGAAGTCCGTTTCACCAACACATCTAAGAAAGAGAAGGTCTGGATCTTCGCTCCCAGTCTGGTTCGCGGCGCAAAAGCATTCCGGGCTGTGGGAGTCTACCGGAATATTCCTGAATATTACCGCCACATTCCGCGGACTATGCAGAAATTGTGGAAAGGTGAACCCATTCATATTCTTGTCATGGGATCCAGTATTGACCGCGGAAGTGCCAATCCCCCTCTTTACCCCTATGACGAGAACCCCAAATCTCCTAAATACAAGCAGCCTTTGAGCGACAGTCACTCAGGGTTTTCCACAAAACTTGTGGGGCGTCCTGATTTGGAGCCTTACTTTGCCTGGTCAAATCATTTTTTCAGCTATGCAGGCAGACTCAAAGTTGAGTTGATGAAAAAATTTGACCTGACAGGCGACAAAATTTTGATGAACTTCATGGCTTGTGACGGTTCCTGTGTCGGCGAGGCGCATTCCGGATTGAAGCAGTATTGTGAACTTCAGCAGCCTCCGGGCGCCTGGCACAATGCCCATGTTGAAGGTAAAAGCTGGAAGGAGCTCTACCCCGGTCTTTTCTCCCGTCCTGAGGGGCCCCGTCCTGACCTTGTGATTTTCGGCAGCGGCGCCAATGAAAAAACCGATACACCCGATGAATGTGCCGTTTTTGAGGGTATGATCCGTTATATACAGAGAAATTACCCCGGTGTTGAATTTCTGGGCTGCATGTATCAGAACAAAGGCGGTTACACCCCCAATCCCGGTGATATGCAGGCTCTTGCCATGCGCTATCAGTTTCCCTTTGTTGACTTCGGTATTGTCAACGACCGTTTGATCCGGCTGATCAATCCCAATGCCATCGGCAACAATGACGGACATCCTCAGGCCGCGATCCACTACATCTGGTTCAAGCAGCTGGAGCGTGCCTTTGAATGCGCAGGTCCTGTTGTTTCCGGCGTTGCCCAGCTTCATCTGCCTGAAAGAGTTATGCCGACGGCTTATAACTGGGAAGGTGAAATGAAAACCTATAAAGCAGGGGATAAGCGTTTCTTCCGCCCCAATGCCTTTATCATTGACGAAAGTGCTTTCAACTGCTGGGCAGGCTCGTCTAAAAAGGATCCGGCAAAAACAACCCGCGGCAAAGTCTTTATTAATGGAAATCAGATCGGAATCTGGGGCAGCCGCCCCTACCCCGGTTATAATGTACGCAATTCATTTTTCCGCCACGGCCGTCTGGCTCTGGGTGATCGGCATGTTGTTGAAATTGAAGCGCCTTTCAAGTATACTTTCATGGATTGCAAACAGCCTCTCAACAGATACTACACCGGCGTTGAGTCCAAACTTTTCTCCGGAGTCAAAAAGGTTCAAGCCTACCAGTCACAAACCGGATTCCCCTACGGCCGTTTTGTAACCACACTCCAGCCGGGAGAAAGCTGCAAGGTCGCCCTTGCCGGAAATGCGTTCTCAATAGCATGGGTTGATGCCCCCAAAGGCGGCACTCTTCAAGCTGAAATCGACGGCAAAAAGGCCTTTGAAGTTGCTGCAAATACCCCCTTTGTCATGCAGAATAAAGAGAAACTCTTTATTGAAAACCGTAAAGGTATCCAGGGATTTCCCTATGGGATCCACACCATTACACTGAAGGCAGTTAAGGCGCCGGTCACGCTTATGGGTGTTTATGCCTATGACACGCGTTCCAATAAAGCCTGGCAGCGGGTCATCCATGGAACTGCCGACAATAGCGAGTTTGTCTTTGAACCGGCGTTCAAAGCTGTCCCCCTCGTTGATTGCCGCGGCACCTTGAAGCTGAAATCGGTTACCTGTGAAAAGGCTGTCTTTTCAGGTACCGGAACATTTACTGCAGCAGGAGAGTAAAAAATGCAGGAACGTTTGGTCACGATCCGTAACAAGGCAGGAATCCACTGCCGTCCGTCAAGTGTCATTTTGAACACCATTACCAAAGAGTTTCCGGATCATCGTTTTGAAGTCATTCTTGATGGCGTTGCCACTGAATTGAACAGTATCCTTGCTTTGATCTCTCTCGGCTTGGGCTGCGGCACACAGGCCGTCGTTCAGGTTGAAGGTATCGACGAAGAAAAAGCCATCAAACGTATCGGGGATCTCTTTGAATACGAATTTGATTTCCCGGAAAAGTGAGTTCCGGATCTTTCTTCTGATAGCCCTCTCAGGATTACTCTTGCGGGGGCTGTATTTATTTGAATACGCACACTTTGTCAACTTTGATCTTGCCATCGGTGCCGATATCGGCGAATATCAATCCCGTGCGCAGGAAATATTAAAAGGAAAATTTTTCCCTGATACTCCTGATATCCATGCTCCTCTTTACAGCTTTTTTCTTGCGGCGCTGCAAAAAATCGGATTTTCTATACCGGGAATCCGGATTTTCCAGACACTGCTGAATTATTTTTCATGGATCGCGCTCTTTTTTCTGCTGTTGAAAAGGTCTTTCCCCGTAAACAGAGCTCTTGTTTTTCTGGCAATGGCCATGTGTCTTGCCCCGCTCATATTTCATCCGGCGGAATTGATTTCCGAATCCCTTCTCCTGCCTTTGATGACATGCGCTTTTTTCTCTTTTCATTATGCTGAGGAAAAAACTTTTGCTTCTCGCGCAGTGTTTGGCTCCTGTGCAGGTGTTTTTTCAGCCCTTGCTCTTCTGACCCACGGAATGCTCCTCGGTTTTCTGTGCATGGAAAGCATTTTTCTTCTGTGGCAAAAAAAATGGCAGACGGCTTGCTTTTTTATTCTTTTTTCCACAATCACCGTTGCGCCTTTTCTAATATTGCAAAGTTGCCACTACGGCAAAACTACCGGATTACAAGCCAATACCGGCTTCAACATTTTTCTCGGGAACAATCCCCGTGCCAATGGAACATGTTATTTGCGCCCCGGAAATTTGTGGCGTCAAACACACTTTCTGGCTCTTAAGAACTCCACTGAGCGCGGTATCTCAACAAATCGCTTTTTCCTTGAAAAAGCCTTTGATTTCTGGAAAAAATCTCCTGTAAAAGGTATAAAACTCTATTTTCAAAAGTTTTTGATGATCTTCAGCGGTAAAGAATACATTGCCGGAGCTGATGGCGGATTCCTTTTCTGCCGTACTGATACCATGAATTTGCTGCGATTCCTGACATTCCCGGTCTTTCTTCTTGCATTTTCTGGAATTTGGATTCTTTTCAGAAAAAAAGAAGAGCTTTGGTCCCCTCCCCTCATTCTGGCGTTTTCTCTCCTCATTATGCAAATTCTGACTGTAACCTCCGGCCGTTACCGGCTTTTAATGTTTCCCGGTATCATTTTCCTTGCCGCCATCGGGGCGTGCCATATCAACTGGAAAAAATGGCTGATTCCGGCAACTTTTGTTTTTGCCGTTCAATTTTATATGACTTACAGCTTCGTGGGTTTTAATAAACATGAAGGTACTGCACTCCTCGGACAGGCTCATTTTATAAAAGGAAACTACGAACACGCCAAAGAACTTCTGCTTTTTGCAGAAAAACGCTGCAAGGACTCCTCGCGTATTGACAATATGTTGGGAAATATCGCTGAAAAAGAGGGCAATATGGAGCTGGCAAGAATTTACTATCAGAAAGTCACCAAAGCAGAGCCTTTCATGCCGGAAGGCTGGATGAATCTTGCCAATGTGACTCCTGATATATCTCAAGCTGACAAACTGTTCCGCAAAGCCATAAACGCTTCTCACCCCTCCCCCTCTGCGGATCTGCTGTATAATTACGCAAACTTTCTTTACAAAACCGGAAATCATGATGCAGCCGAAAAACTTTTGCCCCAAATCTTCAATTCTGCCCCGGATCATATTCAGGCGTTGAATCTCGGCGGTCTTATGGCAGCGTCAAAAAAGGATTTTAAGAACGCCTCCGCATACTTTTTCCGTGCCGCCCGCTTGAAGCCGGATGAACCGGGATATTGGAAAAACACAGCCATAACAGCACGTCTGGCAGAGGATAAAGCTCTGGAAAAATTTGCGGCTGAAAAATACATGCAATTGATTAGAAAGAAACGCCATGAATAATTTACTTTCCCCATTGTATCCTGCCCCTTCCCTCAATCTTTCAGTGGATCCCTCTTTTTATCTGGTTCCTCACGCCGATGCTGAAAGCGACAATGTTCATGCCCTTTTCAGACGGAAAATCCATTACAAAGGCGCCGGGAAAGTCATATTTCATCTTGCCGTCCACGGACGTTACAGCTTTTACATCAATGGATATTACGGAATGGGACCTGTCCGGGGAACTGATTCAAGGATCTTCGTTGACAGCTATGATCTCACCCGGAGCCTTTCTGAAGGAGAAAATGTTCTTACTGTTGAACTCCATTATCCCGGCAGCAGCTACCGGACCGTTCCGGCCGGGATCCCTGCTCTGTGGGCAGAAATAGAGGGAGCTGCGGAGTCCCCCTGGGAGTACGCTCAAGACATAAGGCATAAAAAAAGTTTCGAATTTACGTTCCAGCTTGGCAAGTGCGAAAACAGGGATGACCGGGAAAAGGATTTTGCTTTTATTCCTGCTCAAAAAGCTGTCAATCCCAATCATGTGGAACTGGTCCCCCGGCCCATCCCTCCTTTGACCGCAGATGAATATTTCTTCACAAAAATCTGCAAATGCGGTTTTCTTCCGGAGTTTTCCCCTGATGACGATGACTTTGCCAAAAGACTTGCAGAAGAAGTCCAATTTTGTGCCCCCGATGCAGTCAAAGATGGCGTTTTCGCCCCTCCGCCTCCGGGATATCACGGAACTTTTGCCATCTTTGATTTGGGCAGAGAGTTTTACGGCAATGTGGTGCTTGAATTTGAAACAGATGAAAGCGTGATCGTTGACCGCTCCTACGATGAGATATTGACCTTTTCCAGAGTCAAAAGCCGCTTTGCGTTCTGCAAATGGATCCCCCGGGCGCGTCATGCAGGGGATTCCTACCGCTTTTCAGACAGGCGTATTGCAGCTCCGGGAAAAAATATTGTTTCTGTTGACTTTGGCGACCGGGGCGGGCGTTTTGTTGAGATTGCGTTCCGCAACCATACCAAAGCAGTCAAAGTTACAAAAATATCTGTCACAGACCGACTCTATCCTGTTCAGGCCTCCCTATTCAAGTGCGACGATCCCTTTTTTGACCGCCTTGATGCCATGTGCGCCCATACCGTTCGCCACTGTGTTGCCGACACATTCGTGGACTGTCCCTGGCGGGAACAGGCTTTCTGGGTCAACGACCTGGAAGTTGCGGCACGTTACTACTTTTTGTTGTCTTCAGATCCGGCAATTGTGGAACATGTTCTGCAAGTGGCACTTGACGGCAGAAAAAAATACGATTGGCTCCCGGCGGTCTATCCGGCAGGGGATTCCATGCCATTTCTTTCAATTCCTGCCATCTGGGTCATAGTCCTCTATGATTCATGGCTCCACAGCGGAAACAGGCAGTTTGTGAAACGCATACTGCCTATGGCAATTGAGGTGTTGAAAGATTATGAAAAGTTTACCGATGAAACCGGACTTGTTCCGGAACACCCCACATGGTGGAACTTTATTGATCTTGCCTATGTCAACGCAAAAGCGGATCTTCAGGGACACACCGCCGTGCTCAACACACTTATCGCTGCGGCGTGGCGCTGTGTTGCCCGGATGGGCGATGACAGTGAAGCTGAAGCAAAGGCTCTCAAGATTTGCAATGCGCTGAAAGAAAATCTCTGGGATGACTCAAAGAAGATGTTCCGTGACAGCGATGTTCCCGGTCACGGCTTTGAACTTTACAGTGCCCATCCGGCAGCGATATTGATTTGCTACGATCTTATGCCGGAGCTTTTAACGGAACTTTCACAGCAGCTTTACGCGAGAGGTGTACTTCAGCCAGAACCTTATTATCAGCGTTTTTCCGTTGAAGCAGCACTTAAAACGGATCAAACAGAAAAATGCGAAAAAGAGCTCCGCTGTATCTGGCAGGATATGGTCAACTCCGATTCCCCCACAGTCTGGGAGCTTTCAAAGTTCGGCCCCCGCCCGGACTCCAACACGGCAAACAGCTGCTGCCACGCCTTTTCTGCCGTTCCCATGTGGTACACCCGCAGAGTCATGGCCGGAATACGTCCTGTTGAACCGGGGTTCAAAAAGTTTGTCTGTGCGCCCCTTTATAAAGGGGATTTTCACTGCATCCAGCCGACGCCCTACGGCAGCATTGAAGCCATACAAAAAGACGGGAAACTCACAGTGAATTTCCCGCCTGAAATAACCCGCGTCTGAAAAATCAGAGAGGTCTGATCCACTCCGGCTTCTGAAGCTCAAGGACTTTGTTTTTTTCCTCTTTGAGATCAGTGATTTCATAGCGCTCAATGAGAAGCAGAGTCCGGCGCACCATATCGTGATGAGACTCACAGGTATTGATATTCCGGACTCCCAGATGGCGTTTGACCACATCCCGGTTGCGCCAGTTGGGTTCCCATGCCTCCTGATCCACAGCGCCGAGACTTCTGAGATGAGCAAGTCCTGAACCGGCGCACCAGATATCAAACCAGTGCTGCAAAGCGGCAGGATCACTCAAAGGTTCGCTGAGGATCTTCATATAATCAAAGAACTGTTTTTCACGCTCTTCCCCCAGAAGTTCAATTGCTGTCTGAACCTGCTGATAGGGCATAAGTTCCATGCCGTAAACGCCCTGCGCATCAAATTTGAACTTCACAAGATATCCGCCGAACCAGGTGGGCAGCGCCCATTCAGGCTTGCTTGTGGGGAAGAAAAAGTTGCCGGGGCAGTAAATAATGGGTTTTCCGTTCCACAACTCCACACCTTCGGGACAATGGGTGTGACAGTTCCAGAGAAGATCTGCGCCCGCATCAATAAAGGCGTGGAACATCTCAACCATTCTGGGAGAGGGGAAAGGATTGGTTTCATGTCCGCCATGGAGCGCCACAAAAACCAGATTGCCTTTTGCCTTTTCGGCGCGGATCTGATCCAGAATCTTGAAAATCGCCAGAGTTGCAACTCCGGCACGTTCTTCCCGGGCGCCGCCGTATTCATTTTCAGCGTAGTTGAGAATGGAAATACGGATATTTCCGCAAGTCAGCTCCAAAGGCTTGACGGCATCGGCAAGATCTTTGCCTGCGCCCACAGTTTTGGCTCCGGCGGCAGTAAGATGCTCAATGGTTTCCATGGTCACATCAGGGCCGAAATCGCCGATGTGGTTATTGGCAAGCAGAGCCACATCCACATTGAGATGAGAAATGATATCAGCACACTTCAAAGGCACCTTGAGATTGGGACCAGTCTTATCAATGGGAGTTTCTGCTTCAGTAATGGTCGTTTCCCACTGAACGATCCGCAAGTCTGCTGAGTCAAAGAAGGGTTTCACCTCTTTAAAGACCTCCTGAACATTTCCTGCCATAATGGCATCCAGTCCGGCGACTTTGGGACAAATATCTCCTGCGAAAACGGCTGAATAGTTTTCAGCGGCACCTTCGCGCCAATTACTGCAACGCTGCACGATATCCATAAAAAATTCCTTTCCTGAACTTGGAGTGAATATACATCCATTTTCCATCTCTTTCAAGCACTGAATTGAAATTATCGGCGAAAACTTGACTTTTTTTCAATTGGTGCTATATTGAAGAGAGTTTTTCCGCCCGGGAGGAGATCTCCCGGCGCAAGAGCATTCTGAAATCATTTACCAAACTCAAAGGAGCTTTTTTTATGAAAGTTGCGATCATGCAGCCCCCCTACCCCGGAGCAGGCGAGGCGCTCAATGTACTTACATGGCAGATCAATGAACTGCAAAAACTTCTCCCCGGAGAAAATGATCTTGTGATCTTCCCCGAAAATTCAAACTGCACAGGTTATGTGGATGCGGCAGATATGAAAAGACTCATTCTGGGACCGGGGGCGGAATATGTGGAAGAACTCCGGAAAACAGCAAAACGATGCCGCTGCACTATTATGAGCGGTCTGCTCAATTATGGGGAAGATGGTATTCTGCGGAATCAGCTGACTGTTTTCACGCCAGAGGGGGAAGAATTTTTCCCTTACACAAAAGTCCACCTTGTTGAGCCGGAACTTGCCAAAGGTATTGAACCCGGAAGTGCGCCTGTCGCCTTTGATTACAAGGGGATCCGCTACGGTGCCGGGATCTGTTTTGACCACTATTTCCCGGAGTTGTTTGTCCAGTATGCAAAACAGCGGATCGACGTGCTTGTCATGGTCAGTCATCAGCGTCAGGAAAGACCGGAAATTCTGGAATTCACCACCCGCGCCCGCGCTTTTGATACCGGTTGCACAGTGCTGCGCTCGGCCCCTGCCATGCCTGATCCCGGCATTGGCGGCAAAAGCATGGCTGTTTCTCCTGAGGGAAAAATCATTGCCGATGCGGGAGGAGTCCCTTGCGTTCTGCGCTGCGAAATCGATCCCAAGGCCCGTTTCACCCGGGCGGCGTCTTACGGTGAACCGGAGAAGATAGTGGACTACCGGGAAGCACTTCTGCTTTCCCGGAGCCACGTTGATAAAGAGTGATCTTTCTTTTACTTTCCCCAGGGCGGAGCGATGACCTGAAAAACGGTTTCGCTCCGTCTCTGTTTATCATCGGGAAATACGGAAAGAGTATACTTTCCGGGTTGGAGCTTTCCGCAGTTGAGGGTACGGTAGCCGAATCCGCGGTCAGATTTGAGAGTTATATCTTTGATCTTTCGCCCCTTGCTGTCACTGATCCTGAGGGGAACGGAATAGCTGCTGCCGGGGCCCAGAAGTTCATATTCCACAGGCAGAGTGGTTCTGTCTGAAAAGATGGCGGGTGCAGTCATCTTGAATCCCAGCACCTGCCACTCAATGAGTCTGACAAGTTTGAAGTCCCCCACATGAAGCACAAGCAGATCGTTGGGGAAATAAAGTCTTGAATTCAGATGGAACTGTATGCTTCTTACAAGTTCATTTTTCTTCATTGACCGCAAAGGCACAGAGACTTTTACCCATTGATTCTGACGGAGATTTTTTATTCCGAAGGAAACGAGAGTCCTTGTTTTAACGCCGCCGATACCAATGGTTACCGGCAGATACT
>JAGBWB010000217.1 GCA_017629975.1 Lentisphaeria bacterium | reverse complement strand
TGCATTTTTGCGGTGGAGCCGCCCCAATCCGGAAGCATCGTAGCGGTAATCCGCCCGGTAATCGTATTCGGCAAAGTAGTTTCCCGCCCGCAGAAACACTTTGTGAAAATGTTCCGATGACTGCCAGCTCTCAGGAGAAATATCATCCACTTCTCCCCCAAGGATGCTTTCGTCGCTCAACAGAAAAGCGGCATAGAGAAAGGAAGCCGTGGTAATCATATATTTGTCAAAATAGGCATATCCTTCACAGCCGTACTTCGTTTCAAGGGGGAAGGCGTTTTTGATATGTCTGACAGGCTTTTTTTCAAGCCACGACTGGATATTGTCAAGGGACCGCTGTGTCATGGCTTTGAAGGTGCCAGCTGTTTTTATGTCGTTTGATCTGGCGTAACGGGCAGCTTCATTTTCCAGAATAAGGGCACAGTGGGCTTCGTTGTGCAGGAACTGATTGCTCCGGCCGCCGTAGGGGAGTTCCCCTGTGACAGAAATCATCTTTAACGAAAGCAGTCCGGAGCGCTTCAGGGCATCATCCCACTTTTCAAAATATTCCCCCCGGTAACCGAAATGGATAGCCATGGCAAACAGTCCCCGGGTGACAAAGTCGTACACCATCGGTTCGTGGGGATCCCGGTACATACCGTTTTCATCCACCCACTGCCACTGTGAAGCGGCCTGATTTTCGATGAATGTTTTGTCTTCAGAGGCAAGATGGCAATAATAACGCATCCATTCGCTGAGCATGGCAAAGGCTGCCCAGTTGAAAACACGGCTGTCAGGCCGTTCGGCATAGACATGGTAACAATTTTCGACGGTGACGGTTTTCAGCTGTTCTTTCCAGTTGTTGATCTGTTCTTTGGGGAAGGTTTCATGTTCTTCAAGCTCCATGAGACACCAGACCACCTCTTTGATGCTGAATTCATTGGCGGCCCTCTTTCTTACTGGGATCTCCTTACAGCAGAGATCCATCATTTCCACGAACCGGGGAATCAGGTCAGTTCTTTTGCCGTAAGCGATCAGGATCCCGATATTGGCAGTCAGACGGGGGAAGCCGTGTTCAGTCAATCCTTCATTTCTGACATCGTTGTAATAGCGTTCGATATGTTCATTGGAATAGGCTGAAAGCACCTGTTCCATCAAGTCGATATAGCGGGTATTTTTCATTTTTCACTTACCTAAAATTTCATTTTTTGCGAAATGCTCTGTTCCCTTCACGGGCAGGTAAAATATTTTTTTAAAAAAGACTTTTACAGGCGTCACCGCGCTTTGAGACACTCCGCGTAGATCTCATCAATATCTGCGATCTTGAGAATGCCGTAAGGCACGCAGGATTGCGGAATGGGGGCTGTCAGATCATCAAAGGCCTGTTCATAAGTCACAGGAAGTCCGTCAACAAGTTCTATCCTGACATTTTTATCTGAAAGAAGGGCTGCAAAAATTGCCGTATAGCGGCTGCGTCCAAAGGCTTTCAGAGTAATATTTTCTGCACCGTGGGCACGAAGCAGATTGATGGCGCACAAAATGTCATACACTCTTCTGCCGACAAAAGGTTTGTTGAGAAAAAGTCCGAGAGAAGCAAAGTGATAATCTGCACCGTAATCCCAGTACAAACGGCGCATCCGGTCAACGGTAGAGGGTTCTGACTCCCCCATTCCCCGGGGATCAAGCGCAAAGAGAGAACGGGCAGAGGATTTGTCAAAATATTTTACCAGTTCTTCCCGGGAGGAGATATCCGGCAGCATAAGGACCGCATTTTTGTTGGCACGAAGCTCAAAATCGATCCCTGTATCAAAGTAAAAAAGGGTCGCTGTAATATATTTTTCAGGAACTATTCCCACCCGCTGAAAGAGTTTCCCTTCTATCTCCGTCATCCGCAATGAACGGTAAAAAGGTCTTTCAGGAACACTCCCGATTTTCAGGAGCTGTGAAATTTTTTCTCTGAGCGCTTTCTTGTCAAGAGCTCTTTTCCGGCGTTCGGCACGAAGTTGCAACGCCTTTTCTTTGCCGAGGGCGGCAATATTTTTTTCATCTTTCAAGCCGCTGACGCCATTTTTATCCAAACAATTCAGCGCTGCGGTTTTGGGAGTTAATTTACATTCAGCGCTGTGATTTTTCACTCCGAAAACAGAGGTGAAAAATTCATAAGCACTCTGGCGCCCTTCGGGAGGATAATTGTGCCTTCCGGAGTGTTCGGTCATAGAAATATTTTCAGGTTTCCCCAGGAGAATGTAGATCTTTTTGACCATCTGATATGTTTTTCTGGCGCCCCGGATATCAAAGTAATCTCCCTTTTGCGCGATGATACGGTAGGGCTGGGGAGCTCTGGCAAGGATCAGATCCGCCATTTCGCCGCCATCGGCAAGAAATCCTGTGGGGATCTGCTCACCGTCAGCGGCGAGTTCATTCTGCACATTGGCGCAGAATGTGGTGATGTAACAACTGGGGGCGGCACACTTGACCCGTTCATCGTTGGCAAAAATAAGAGCCGTCATGGTTCCGCCGCCGGATTGTCCGTTGATGCCGATGCGTTCCGGATCCACTTCCGGGCGGCTGATGAGATAATCCACGGCCCGGATCCCGTCATAGGTGCGCCAGTCAGACATGGATTCACCCAGAGCAAGCAGCTGACGGTTCAAGCGGTTGTGCGCCAGTGCACAGTTGATTTGGATCCGGTTGAAAAACTGATCCCGTTCCCCCTGCTGGATGGGGTCGATCGAAAGAACTGCGATCCCTCTGCGGGCGAGGTTTTCGCAAACTCTGGCATAGGTGTAGTGCCGTTTTCCGGAGTTGGCATGTCCCTGCACGAAAAGTACAGCGGGAACCTTCCCCTTGCGCCGGGAAGGAAGATAAAAATTGGCAGTGACGGTAAAATTTTTCCGGCTGTTGAAAATGATGTGTTCAAGAATGACTCCGCCAAGGTCACTCTTTTTGAGGACTCTGCCATTGAGGGGAGATTTCTCTTTGGGGAAGTTCCAGCTTCTCTTG
>JAGBWB010000216.1 GCA_017629975.1 Lentisphaeria bacterium | reverse complement strand
CTGCTCTTCAGGAGGAAATCGCCGCCCTGAAAGCAAAAATTGATGCTGAGTAAGTGAAATACTCATTTTCCTTTATTCTTCTCTTTGCCGTCTTTGTGCTCCATGGTGCAAAGACGGCAGATTCTTTGCGGCAGAAAGCTCTTGCAGGAGATCTGCCCGCAATGATTGCTCTTGGCGATGAGTATTTCCGGGGAGTCAACCGTCCCCGGAACTTTTCTCTTGCCGCATTCTGGTACCGCAAAGGGGCGCTTGCCGGTTCTCAGCTGGGCAACTACCGTCTCGGCGCCTGTCTTGAATTCGGATGGGGGATTGAAAAAAATCCCCGCCTTGCTTTTGAGTATTACAAAAAAGCTCTCTCTCTTGAGGCTGCACAGCTGCGTGTGGCAGAGCTGTTTCTGAAAGGACTCCCGGCTGCGGAGGAGCTTCCCGGAGTCAAGGCAGATAAGGAGAAAGCAGTCAATATACTCCGCCAGCTGTGCAAGAAAAATTACTATCCGGCATTCATGCGTCTTGCTGAAATCCTTTATGAAGATAAAACTACCCGGAAAAGCTGCGCCGGAGAAATCTATCAGCTCGTTTTGCGAAGCGCCAATACGCAAAATCAGCCACCGCAAGTTCTCATATTTCAGGCCAAACTTCTTCAGGAGGGTATCGGCGTTAAACAGAATGCAGTCTATGCACGCGCCCTGCTTGAAATCGCTGCCCGCAGCGGGAATCCGGAAGCAGAGTTTCTTTTTGCAGACGCTCTGGAATTCGGACGCGGCACCCCTGCCAATCAGAAAAAAGCCTTTGAATTTTATTCAAGATCCGCAAAATCATCTTTTCCGGCGGCGCTGGTGAGGATGGGGGATTTTTGCCTTGAAGGAACTTTTTTGCCCCATGACCCGCAAAAGGCTGTAAAATATTTTCAAAAGGCCGCAGAAAAAAAATATGCCCCTGCCCTGCGGAAACTGGGGTGGTGCAGTGAAAACGGCATAGGGGTAAAAAAAGATCCTGCTCAGGCTTTCAATTTTTATGAACAAAGCGCCAACTCCGGCGATCCTCTGGGAACTTACCATGCCGGCAGATGTTTTCTGGATGGTATCGGTGTAAATGCGGATCCGGCAGGAGCTTTTTACTACTTCAAACGCAGTGCGGCTCAAGGATGCCGGGAGGGAATGCTTGCTCTGGCTGAATGCTACCGCACAGGAAGAGGATGCACTCCTGATCTCTCTCTCAGTCAGCGTTTGCAGCAGGAAGCGGAAAAACTTTGAAGTATAAATCAATATAAGGAAATAATTGCAATGCTTGAAATCACTTCTCACAGAAACGGCGAGATCCTCAATGCCCGTCACGGCAAAGAGAACGCTTCGGAATTATTGATCCAGCTCAGAGGTATTGCCTCTGTCCAAAGCAAAGTGACTGTCAATGGAATTGAAACGATACGCCATGACCGGGAGTTTTCTGCGGAAATACCTTTGACTGAAAAGATCAACCGTGTCACAGTTCACGCTAAAGACAAATACGGCGAAAGAACTCAGACCATCGTTCTTGTCTGGGATAAGGCTTCATATAAACGGTATGCCGTCAGAATTGATGACAACAGCTTTGTTTTTACAGATCTGGCAAAAAATAAATACAACTCTATTTTTGACCACTTTTACCTTGACGGCTTGAAGAAACTTCACGAAAAATACGGAAGCAAGTTCATCTTGAAGTGTTTTTACGAAAACGCTCATGATCCGGAAAAAAGCAATCTTTCACAAGTCCCTGAGTGTTACCGGGATGAGTTTGACAACTGTTCCGACTGGCTCCATCTGGCATTTCACGCCTGGGCAGAATTCCCCGACCGTCCTTATCAGCACTGTTCTACGGAACGCCTTGCTCATGATTACGATACGACAACTGCCGAACTGCGCCGTATTGCAGGCGACAGATGCTGTACGCCTCCCACAAACGTTCACTGGGCGATGCTGGAACCCCACAATTTTTCATTCATGCGGAGCCGTGGTGTCAAGATCCTGACCTCAAGCGGATTTATGTCCAACCGGATCATTGTTGACGGCAGAGTGGAAAATCTGGAACAGGGAGGTTGTGATATCGGCTTTTTCTATGAACAGGATGTGGCAAGACACATGCTGGAAAAACGCTGTTTTTATGATGCAGACTTTGATCTTTTCCTTTCCCGCAGTTTCTTTTGTTTCAACATTGACACACCTGAGGAAATTGAGGAAAAAATCAAAGCTGAAGATGCAAAGGGCGAAAGCGATATCATTGAATCAGTGGGCCACGAACAGTATGCTTACACCTCTTACGCCATGTATCTTCCAGATTATTTCAAACGCCTGGAAACCTCTTGCCGCGTTCCTGCGGAGCTTGGGTATAAGCCAGTGTTTTTTCAGGATGGTATCTTCGGCAACACCGCCTGGGGAAAATAAAACAGCAAAGTATCAACTGTTTCAAAGAGAGAGGGCAGCTGCCCTCTCTTTTTTATGGGATCAAATCTTTCCGGAAAAGGAATGTGTTTAAATTCTGCCCCGGCAGAGAGGGGGATGCCGGAAAATGGGACACTTCTGCAAAGTGGTTGCGTCCATACCATTGAACATTACATGTATCATCGGTCCAGAGCAGAATTGAATGGATATCCTGCTTCAGGCAGCGGCGTTTAAGTTCCTCCATCAGGAGCTTTCCGCAGCCGCGCCTGATACTTGCAAAGAGAAGCAACATGGCTTCATGGGGGCGCAGTTCCTTTTCTTCCGCTTTCTGATTACCTGTAAGATAGGCTTTGTAAATCTCAAATACTTTTTTCTCTTCCGGTGAAGAAATCCGCTTCAGAAGCCATTCATCTGCAGGGCTGGAAGAGTGTTTTTCTGTTGCCGCAAGCATAAAAGCGCACAATTCACCATTGCAGGTTACTGCACAAGACAAGGGGGAATCCGGCACATAATAAAAGCGCACCAGATATTCATAAAGCTCCCGGAGCATAGAGGCGGGGATGAAGTCCGCCTCACTGCCCCAAAGCCGCAAGGCTATTTCTCCTGCTCCGGGAAGATCCCCGCAGGAAAAGTCCCGGAGGATCAATTCATCACTCATAGAGACTTATCTGACAATATCGATCACATCGATCCACTGGACTTCCGGATCTTCAGAGAGCATGGCAAGTTTCTGTTCCAGCTGATTCCAGAGACCGTCGCAATCAAGCAGTTCATAGGAGTGTCCCCAGAAATAGAAGATACCGTTTCTTTCCTTGACCGCCCGGAACTTGTCACAGAACAATCTGTCCATATGGTGACAGGTGGAGTCCAGATGCAGCGGGGAGTCGGTAACGCCCACATTGTCGGTATACTGGGTGGTTCTTCCGTAAAGGAACCCCGCATCTTTCAAGAGCTTTGCCGCCTGAGGAGTGTAATCGCCGCAGGGCCAGGCGTATCCGGGACACTCTCTCTGAAAGACATCTTCCAGATATTTCCGGGCATCAACAGCATCTTTGATAAAATCATCAGCAGGG
>JAGBWB010000215.1 GCA_017629975.1 Lentisphaeria bacterium | reverse complement strand
TGTGGTGGCAAAGCCTACTCCGGTACCAAAATCTTTAAGTTGTCGTGAGCCTATGTTGGAAGTCATTATCACTATTGTGTTTTTGAAATCCACTTTTCTGCCCAAACCATCTGTTAGTTTGCCGGGGAGTCCGCTGCGGATGGGGACAAATCTGCCGCTGTGGACTCCGGGGAGCAGCTTGACTGTATCGCCGGGGATCGCCGCCGCCGCCGCCTCTTCAAGAGTGTATTTGCCTTTGCCCACCTCAAGGACTCCGGGGGCGCGCATGGTTTTTGAAGTGCGGAACTTCATTGAGGCCGACCACACCTTTTTTCCGCCGCGGCGGTTGGTGAATCCCGCCTGATAGGTGTAGAGCGTGTCAGGCTTGAGTCCTGTGATGCCGACGATATGTCTGGAGCCCTGAAGGGCAGAGTTGATATAAACGGTTTTGCCTTTTTTGCCCTCTTCTCTGACGGCAAGGGAACCCCATCCGTCGCAGTCGGGAGTCTCCCACATGATGGCGGCGCCGTCATTGGAAATATGCGCCGCCCTGAGATTCTTGAACGTAACGGCAGGGAACTTGATGACAGGCAGGGGGATCTTCAGCTTCTTCGCCTCTTCAATGGCAGGGGTCAGGGGGCGGAATTTTGCAAGATCCCGGGTGTTGTTGGTGAATGTGACCGGAGTGTTTTCAAAATCTTTTTCCCAGCCGTTGTATCCGCAGATCCCGGGCCAGCTGACTCTGCCGCCGAAATAGTTGTTCCGCATGAAAACCTTGTATGCGGGGCTTTCCACATGGAAAGAGCCTTTTACGATGTTGTCCTGAAAGATGTTGCCCTCACCGGCCTTTTTCCAGCGGAATGAGAGGGCGCCTTCGATCAGGTTGCCGACGACATGATTCCGGGGAGGTGACCCGATGTAACTGTTGATGCCGTAGTTGTACTCATGGAGCCGTTTGTGGCGGAGCGTCTGGGGGGTGGGACCGCTCCAGTTGCCCCAGATAAGATTGTCGCTTGCATTGCCGAGGTTGAGAAAGTTTCCTCTTATGGTGTTGCCGTATCCCCGGTTGTTCCTGACCAGACTCCAGCTGGCGCCGTCCAGAACGATTCCAGCCATGGCGTTGTGAGTGAAGTTGCAGTTCTGAATGGTGACATGGCTTGCCTTGTTCTTGTCAAAAGGACGGTTCATGCGGACATAGACGGGCTCTCTGTAATAGGAGAAATTGAGGTTTTCCAGATGGATATAGCTGCCGTGGATCCGGATCCCCACCCGCAGTCTGTAAACAGAAACACCTTTCTGTTCAAGAGCGGCGTAGTGAACCAGAATGGTCTTTTTGTCGGGGTTGTAATAAAAAGTTCCCGGCAGTTCCATGACCTCTTTTTCAGAAGGAACAGGCTGAAGTTCGATCCCGGAGGGAATCTCTTGAAGAGATTTCAGGCGCATGGGGAGTTTGTACTCAAACAAGCTGATCTGCCCCTTTTTGCTGATGGTTTTGTAAAGTTCCGTTCCGCCGTGGAGACGGACCGTGTGACCTTTCATACCCATGATGCGGATGGGGGAGCCGGGTTTGCCGCACTGCTTGTTATAGCCCACAGATCCATCTTTGACATTGATGGGGATCTCAGGCTCAAAGTAGGTTCCGCCCTCAATGAGAAGCGTGTCTCCTGCCCGGAGTTTCCACACGCCGTGGCCGATGGTGCGGAATGCTTTGGCAAGGGAAGAACCGTCGTTCTTATTGTCCCCTTTGGTGGAAACGTAAAAAGTGCGTCCCGGTTTCAGCATGGGGCCTGCGCCGTAATCGGCAAGGTTGATGGCTGAAAGCACCGCAGCACAGAAAAGTGCGGAAAGAGTAAATATTTTTTTCACAATAAAGCTCCTTTACCTTTGGCGGGAGAACCGGGTTTCAGGCGGTAATCTCCTTTTTCATAATTGACGAACATGGGATCGGCATGGATACTGTTTTTATCAAACCCGGTCAGCTTCTGCCATTCGGCGAGGGTCTTGGTCTGGACAAGGATCCTTCTCTTTCCGTCTCTGACTCTGCCCCCCATGGGATGTTCTTTGAGAGGCGACCAGAAAACGTTGCCGTCACAGATGATATTTTTGCCTGCGGCGGTGAAAAGGATCGCCGGATTTTTCTTGGAGGGAATACAGGGGCGGTAGAAGATGTTGTTGCGGATCTCAAGTTCATCCACATCCCACATGTTGATGCTGACCATAATGGCGTCCACCACAGTGTTGTTGAGGACTTTGACCTTTTTACCGAAAACCCGGATGGGATAGGATCCCCCCTGGATGATGTTGTGCTCCACAACAGAGTGGGGGGTGTGACGCACATTGATAAAGTCTCCTGCGCGCCAGTCCATGTTGTTGACCCGGCAGTTGCGGACGATGACATGGCTGCCCTTTTCTGTGGAAATGATCCCGGCTCCTGTGGTGGGATCCGGATTGGCAAAGGTGACGCCGTTAATGATGATATGATGTCTGTTTTTGAGAATGACTGAGGGAGAATAAAATTTCCGTGCATCCAGAACGGCGCCCTTGCCCAGCAATGTGATGGGCTTTCCGGGGAGTCCGTTGCGCAGGGGGATGAATCTGCCGCTGTGGGTGCCGGGGAGCAACTTGATGGTGTCTCCCGGAACAGCTGCAATGCTT
This sequence comes from Lentisphaeria bacterium, assembly GCA_017629975.1. GTDB lineage: Bacteria > Verrucomicrobiota > Lentisphaeria > Victivallales > Victivallaceae > UBA1784. The sequence continues at coordinate 6,039 of JAGBWB010000215.1, read as the reverse complement.
GCTTCTTCAATGGTCATTTTCCCTTTGCCCACCTCAAGAACTTTGGGGTCGCGGTCTTTGAGAGCGGTCTTGAAGGTGTATTTCTTTGAATAAACTGTTTTCCCGCCCCGGCGGTTTCTGAAAAGGGCGCGCACTTCATAGACGGTGTCAGGTTCAAGTCCGGTAATGCCCACGCTGTGGCGTGCGCCTTGAAGTCCGGAGGAAAAATAGCGCTGTTTCCTGTCTCCTTTTTTGTTGACAACAGCTTCGCCCCATCCGTCACAGTCCGGCGTTTCCCAGATGAGGGCGGCGCCCTCTTTGCCGATGTAAGCGATCTTGAGATCTTTGAATGTAACTGCGGGAAACCTGGGAGCAGGGAAAGTGAGCTTGAGAGACTTGGCTTTGGCAAGTTCCGGGTTGTCACAGCGGAACTCGCTTTCTTTGCGGAAATTGCCGTACATTTTCATGGGCGTGTTTTTAAGATCCTCTTCCCAGCCGCTGTCGCCGCAGACCCCGGGCCAGCTGAAGCGGCCCAGAAAGAGGTTCCCTGTAATGGTTGCGGGGACAGGTTGACTTTCGGTGTGCCAGGCGCCGCGGAACACATTGTCTTTGATGATGCCGTCGGGGTTGGCACTTTTCCATCTGAATGAAAGGCTGCTTTCAACGTAGTTGGCGATGGTATGGTTCCGGGGCGGTCTGCCGCCGTAGCTGTTGATGCCGTAGTTGACGACGTTCTCTTTTTTCTGGCGCAGGGTGTGGGCGGTTGTGCCGCACCAGTTCCCCAGATAGAGGTTGTCGGTGGCCTTTGCCATGTTCAGAAAGTGGCCCTGAGTGGTGTTGAAAGCGGCCTGATTGTTTTTGACCACGCTCCATGAAGTGCCGTCCAGCACCACGCCGTTTTGGGTGTTGTAGAAGAAGCGGCAGTTCTGAATGGTGATGTGGCTCGCCTTGTTTTTGTCGTAGGGTCTGTTCATACGGGCATAGACGGCTTCATAGTAGTGACGGAACTCCAGATTCTCAAGATGGATATAGCTGCCGTGGATCCGGATCCCGATACGCCGGGCGGAGGCGCTGATGCCGGTCTGATCCAGAGCGGCATAGTGGACAAGGAGTCTTTTATTCTTCATGTCATAGAAGAAAGTTCCGGGGATCTCTCTGGCAAGCTCTTCGCTGTCCACATTCTGGAGCTCTATGCCGGAAGGCCGTTCATGGATAAGATTGTTCAGAATGGGCAAGCTGTACTTGTATTCTGCGATCTGCCCTGATTTTTTGACGGGTTCAAGGAGTCTTCCCCCGGTGAGGATGACCTTTTTGCCCTTCATACCCATGATGCGGATGGGGGAGCCGGGTTTGCCGCACTGTTCGGCAAATCCCACGACGCCGTCTTTGACATTGAGTTTCAGTTCTTCCTGAAAATAGATGCCTTCATCAATGAGCAGTGTATCCCCGGCTCTGAGCTGCTGAAAACCTTTGGGGAGCGTTTTGAATGCCGTTTTCAAAGTTTTTCCGTCATTCTTGTCGCTTCCTTTGGGGGAAACGTAAAAAGTCCGTGCCGGTTTCAGCATGGGTCCTGCGCCGTAGTCGGCGTAGTTGACAGCGGCGAGGTGAAATGCGGAACACAGCAGGAAAGCCAAAACGATATTTTTCACAATGAAGCTCCTTTACCTTTTGCAGGGGATCCGGGTTTCAGGCGGAAATCCCCTTTTTCATAGTCAACGAACATGGGATCGGCATGGATACTTGTCTTATCCTGCCCGGTGTATTTCTGCCACTCTTCAAGAGTGTTGGAGGCGAAAATAACTTTGCTCTTACTGTCGCGGATCCTGCCGCCGACGGTATGGTATTTGTAAGGCGACCAGTAAACATTGCCGTCGGAAATGATGTTTTTTCCGGGATCATGGAAGAGCAGCGCCTGATTTTTCTTGGTGGGAACACAGGGACGGTAAAAAATATTGTTCCTGATCTCAATATCAGAGGGACTCCAGCACATGATGGTCAGCATGGTGGCATCCACAAAGGTGTTGTTGAGGATCTTCACCCCCTTGCCGCTGACGGTGATGGGATAATCGCCTCCCCGGATGATATTGTTCTGTGCCACAGAGCCGGGGGCATTGTTGAAAGTGAGAAAGTTTCCGGCAGTCCAGGGCACCTCTGCGCGGCAGTTCCTGACGGTGATATTGCTCCCTCCCTCAACCAGAATGACTCCTTTGCGTACTGTTTCATCCGGATTGATGAAGTTGATGCCGTCAATGATGATGTGTTCCCTTTTGCGGATCAGAATGGAGTGCGAGTAAAAATGCTGAGCGTCAATGGTGGCTTTGCCCCCGCCTGTAAGGGTGATGGGTTTTCCGGGTTTGCCGCTGCGGACAGGGATGAATCTGCCGTGATGGACTCCGGGGAGCAGTTTGACGGTATCTCCCGGAATGGCGGCACTGGCGGCCTCTTCAAGGGTGAGTTTGCCGGGACCGACTTCAAGGATCTTCGGCGCTCTCAGAGCGGAGGCAGTTTTGAAAGTGATTTTTTCAGAGCACTCAGTTGTTTTTCTGCCCCGGCGGTTGTTGAAGTGGGCATTGACGATGTATTCGGTATTTGGTTTGAGTCCGGTAAGTCCCACGATATGATTGCACCCCTGGATCCCTGAGGCAAAGTAACGGATCTTCCGCTCTCCTTTGGCTCTGAGGGCAACAGAGGGGAATCCGTCGCATTCAGGTGTCTGCCACTTGAAAACAGCGCTTTCATCGGTGATATGCTCCACCCGCATATTTTTGAAGGTGACCTCAGGAAAACGGACTTTGGGCAGTTCAAGTTTCAGGGATTTTGCTTTGAGCAGCTCCGGATGAGCGGACTTGAACTCAGAAAGTTTCCGCACATTGCCGCTGAATTTGATTGGCGTGTTTTTAAAATCCTGCTCCCAGCCGTTGTAACCGCAGATGCCGGGCCAGCTGAAGCGGGCGCCGAAAAAGTTGTTTTTGACCGTAACAGCGGTGGGAGCGCTCTCAACATGAAATATTCCGTGAACGATGTTGTCGCTGAAAATATTCCCCTCTCCCGCAGCTTTCCAGCGGAATCCCAGAGAGGATTCTATGAGATTGGCGATGACATGGTTCCGGGGCGGCCTGCCGCCGTAGCTGTTGATGCCGTAGTTGGTGTCATTGTCACGGAGATGACGCAAAGTCTGGGACGCAGGGCCGCTCCAGTTGCCAATGAAAAGATTGTCATGGGCGTGGGAAAGATTGAGAAAGTTTCCCCGGTTGGTGTTGTACGCGCCCCGGTTGTTTTTGACCAGACTCCAGCTGGCGCCGTCAAGGACGACTCCGGAAAGGGTGTTCCAGTAAAAGTTGCAGTTCTGAATGGTGATGTGGGATGCCTTGTTTTTCTCATAGGGGCGGTTCATGCGGACATAGATGGGTTCGCTGTAATGGGTAAAGGTGAGATTTTCAACATGGACATAACTGCCGTGGATCCGCAGTCCCACGCGGCCTTTCATCACCGATACCCCTGTCTGCTCCAGGGCGGCAAAGTGAACAAACAGCTCTTTTTTCTTTTCATCATAACAGAAGGTGCCGGGATACTCCCTGACTACCTCCGGGGAACGGACATACTGAAGTTCGGTTCCTGCGGGAAGTTCGTGGATGAGCTTTTTCCAGAGGCGTCCTGAGAATTTGAACTTGCAGAGCTGTCCTTTGGAACCGGCGGGGCGTTTAAGGTGCGTTCCGCCCCTGAGGATCACGTTGTGGCCTTTCATGCCCATGATGCGGATGGGGGATCCGGGGCGGCCGCACTGCTCTGAAAAGCCGACAGTGTTTTCTTTCACATTGAGCTGGATCTGTTCCCCGAAATATTCCCCTCCCTCAATGAGAAGCGTGTCACCGGCACGGAGTTTTGAAGCTCCGTGTTCAATGGAACGGAAGGCGCTCTTGAGGGACTTTCCGTCATTTTTATTGCTGCCTCTGGTGGAAACATAAAAGGTCCGGGCAGGTTTCAGCATGGGCCCTGCTCCGTAATCGGCGCAGTTGACAGCTGAAACTGCAAGTGTACTCAAAAGAGAAGCTGCAAAGAGAAATTTTTTCACAGTGTCGCCCCTTTCCCTTTTGCGGGGGAACCGGGTTTGAGCCGGAAGTCCCTCTTTTCAACATCAACGAACATGGGATCGGCGTGGATGCTGTTTTTATCCATGCCGGAAAGTTTCTGCCATTCGGCAAGAGTTTTGGAGTTGATAAGAGTCTTCGCTTTGCCGTCTCTGATCCATCCGCCGGTGGGATGTTCTTTGATGGGGGACCAGAAAACGTTTCCGTCAGAAACGATTTTTCCCGTTACATTGTGGAACAGCAGAGCGGGATTCCGCTTGTTGTCAACACAGGGACGGTAGAAAATATTGTTCCTGACCTCAACATTGGCAGGACTCCAGAAGAGCAGAGAGACCATGACTGCATTGACGATGGTGTTGTTGATGACTTTGATGTTTCCGTCAGAAATGTTGAGGGGGTAGTCACCATCCACGATCACATTGTTTTCAACGATCAGTCCGGGGGACTTTCCGGCGGTGATGAAGCCTCCGGCGCGCCAGTCGGATTCAGAGTAGCAGTTGCGGACCGTCACGCCGGGAGCGTAGGAAAGACGGATGATATCCTTTCTTGTGGTGGTGTCGCCGTTGATGAATTTGATTCCGTCAATGATGAAGTACCCTTTGTGGTAGAGAGAGATGGAGGGGGAATAAAAACCTTTTGCATCAATGACCGCCTTGCCGTTACCGGTGATGGTGATGGGTTTTTCAGGGGTTCCGGCACGCAGGGGAATGAACTGCCCGGTATGGACTCCGGGGAGCAATTTTACAGTGTCTCCGGGGAGGACGGCACAGGAGACCTCTTCAAGAGTAAGTTTCCCGGGGCCGACTTCCCACACTTTTGCAGCGCGGGGGGCGGCGGCAGTTTTGAAAGTTCCCTCTGCTGAAGCGACAGCCGCACCGCCGCGGCGGCTGCGGAAGAAGGCTTTGTATGTATATTGAGTGTTGGGGGAAAGACCTTCCAAACCGAGTCTGTGGACAGCCCCCTGAGAGCTGGAAATGGCTGTACGGATCTTTTTTCTGCCTGTGGGCCAATACTGGACACTTCCCCATCCGTCGCAGTCGGGGTTTTCCCAGGTGATAACGGCGCCGTCGTTGGAAATGTACTGAGCTTTCAGATCCTTGAAGGTGACTGCGGGGAATTTGGGTTCAGGCAGCTTTACTTTCAGTGCTTTTGCCTTTACCAGCTCCGGATGAAGAGGTTTGAAGTCAGCTTCTTTACGGAAGTTGCCGGAAAATTTTATTATGGTCCCTTTGAATGTGTGATCCCAGGAATCCGAACCGCCGAGACCGTGCCAGGCAACAGTGCCTTTGAAAAGATTGCGGGTGATGATGCCGGGAACCGGCTTTGAATCGCCTCTGAAACTGCCGAAGAAGATGTTGTCGCTGACAACGCCATGGGGTGAACCGGATTTCCAGCGGAATGAAGGTTTGGATTCCACATAGTTGGCGATCACATGATTCCGGGGACTCTGCTTGCCGTAGTGGTTGATGCCGAAGTTCAGCTCCTGAGGAGTACGGTGGCGGAGTGAGCAGAAGGTGGGACCGCTCCAGTTCCCGATGATCAGATTGTCATGGGCCTTGGTCAGGGTCATATAGTTGCCCCGGTAGGTGTTATGGGCGGCGCGGTTGTTTTTGATCAGACTCCATGAAGCGCCGTCAAAGATGACGCCGCAGGCGGTGTTGTGATAAAAGGAACAGTTTGTGACGGTGACATGGCTTGCCTTGTTTTTGTCATAAGGGCGGTTCATGCGGACAAGGATCGGTTCGCCGCTGTACATGAAGGTGAGGTTTTCAATATGGATGTAACTGCCGTGGACCCGCAGAGAAACACGGTGTCTGAGGATCGAAATCCCCTTTTGTTCTGCGGCGGCAAAGTGAACGTAAAGAAGTTGTTTTTTTTCATCAAGGTAATAAGTTCCTGCCAGCTCTTTTGCTGCTTCAAGAACGGGGACACGCTGAAGCTCGATTCCTGAGGGGAGCTCATGGATCATATT
>JAGBWB010000214.1 GCA_017629975.1 Lentisphaeria bacterium | reverse complement strand
GCGAGGTGACACTGCAAGTTTTTTTTAAGTATAGACTCAATGGTATCAAAGAAAGTTACAAACAGCCGGAAGAAAATTTTCCAGCCCGAATGAAAGAAAAATCATGAAATCCATATTTTACAAAAGTTCCGTTATATTGGCAATAGCCACCCTGACCGGTTTACCCCTTTGCGGTTTTGCCGGTGAAAAAGTTCAGAAGATCACCTTTGTCGAAGATGATGCCCAGAAGAATATGGCTTCAAAGATTTATACTCTGAAGCACACGAATTCCGCCGATGTCGCCCCTTTTATACGCAGTGCCGTGGTCCGTTACTGCGGGGAATCTCATGTTTCCACCGTCAATGATACCCGGCGCAACCGGCAGCTGCTCATCGTTTCGACCGGTGAGGATATGTTTGAACATGTGGATAAGCTCGTGGCAGCCTTGGACCGGCCCGCAAGGATGAAAAACAGTTCCAATATCACCGGCGATGGTATTGCCTATGGTGTCTATCAGCCCCGGTTCCGGGCAACACGGAGTATGCTTGACATCATCGTAAAGGGTGAAGTTTCAAGCGGAGAAGCTGACAGTCAGGTTCTTCTTGATGCCAAACGCAACATGTTTTACTTCAAAGATACACCCGCCACCGTGGGGGATATCAAAGAAAAACTTGCCTGGCTGGATAAACCTCTGCCGCAGGTGCGGATTGAAATGAAGATCTATCAGGTCCGTGACAGCGACCTCAGAGATATGGGTATTGACTATCTGGCGTGGAAAAACGGTCCCGGTCTTGATCTGTTCAGTGCGGGCTACAATGCTTTGAGTGTCCGGGCTGCCGAAAAAGTGGTGGAGCTTTTAGGGCGGAGTGTCGATATCGCCGGCAATGCGGCATGGGGATTCGGCGGATTTTATACTGCTCCTGCCTTTGATTTAAGTTTTCTCCGTGTGCTTCAGCAAAATGGCAGGGCGGTCATCAGCAGTACGGCAAGCGTTATGATCACCAACAACCGCAGCCGGACCTACCGGGTGAATTTTGCTCCGGAGTACCAGAATATCACCAAAGACAAATATCACGCAACATCTGTGACTGCCGGCGCTGACACCACTCTGACCGGAATCATCATTTCGCCTGTCATCACTTCGGGAAAAAACGGCTGTGTCGATCTTGAATGCCACCTTTCCGGCAGCCGGGTGGTTGAAAGAAACAATTTGGGAGTTGAACTTACCGAGTCTGAAAATATTTCTGCCCGCAGTGTGCTTGAATTCAACAAAGAGCAGCTTCTCGGTTCATGGAGCAGCACCACTGTCGTTGAGCAGACCGTGGGGGTTCCGTTCCTCTGTGAATTGCCCGTTTTGAAATACATTTTCGGAACTACGACCCGGAACAGCGAGGTCAATCGCTTTTTTGTAACGCTCCGTGCCGTGCCTGTTGTTTACAACGAAAACATGGCCCCCGGAACCGTTGCCGAATTTGATAAACTTGCAGGAAAATAATTGAAGGAAAACAACTCATGAAAAAACAGCACATTCTTGCCTCTGCGCTTATGCTTATCGGCGGTGTGACCGCTTTTGCCGGGGAAGCTGCCGCTCCTTATGATAACTCCCGTATCGACGCCCGGCTCAATGTAACGGTCAAGGAGGGAACTCAGGTTGTCCATTTTGTTCGTGACAATGCTGATCCCAACGTGATCACCAAAGCCTATGAGATCAAAAACACCGATCCTTACGAACTGCGTTCATATATCCGTAAGATGGTTCAGACCCGCAAGGTGGATGAAAACAATACCAATGTCGAAGCGGTCAAATACTCAGACGGCAGCGCTCTGCTGCTGATTTCCGCCGAAGATTACCGCTTTGATGATAAAGATGGTGTGCAGGGATTTGACTCTATTGTCCGTGAGCTTGACAAACCGGGACTCGTTTCCGGCTCCGGACGGCAGACTTATGTCTACTCTCCCCGTTTCCGTTCTTCAGGGGAACTGCTGGAAATGGTTCGGAACGTCGGCGCTTACAGTGCGGGGGAAGCTATGAACAATGTGGGAGGCCGCGATGTACTGGTGGAAGATCCCGGACTCAATCTGATTTTTTTCAATACGGCCCCCTTTTCAAAAAAGAACATCATGGAGCTGCTGAAAAAGTATGACAGAAAAGAGCCTGCCATCCGCGCAAAAGTGACGGTGTATGAACTTTATGCCGAAAACGATACGAAGCTCGGATTGGATTTTCAGGCGTGGAAGAATAACGAGGGTATCGATCTCCTGAGTGCCGGAGGCCGATTTTCAAGAAACAGCAGTGCTGCCGGACTTGTGCGGAACGCCGGCTGGAACAAAGTTACCTATTTTCAGTTCAATCCCAAGTGGAACACCCGATATGTGGATTTTCTCACCAGCAAAGGCAAAGCCAAAGTGCTCCATACTTCGGAACTCACCCTTGCCAATCATGCCGTGGGAAAAATCGAAAAGTACACTCAGCACTTTGTCGCCAAGGGAACTCCGGGAGATGAAAAGAGTTTGACCGTTTCAGGAAATGTTTTTTCTGTCACCCCCGAAGATGTTATCGGCGTGACTGCAAAAGGGAAAAAGGTTTCAGTCTCAGCTGAAACAGAAATATCCGTCAGCAAAATCGGCACAAAGGATGGCGGAAATTGCATTCTGCGCATCAAAGGGGAAAACGGCGCCGTTTTTACCGTTGACGGAGCAAATTCAGGCAGAAAAATCAAGGTGGAATGCCTGGATGAAACTTTTGAAGATAAACTCATTTCCCGGAATTTTTCCACGGGGAGCGGCAGCACGGTCTCCCTTGACCCCACCGGCAAATTCGGATTTTTTATCAAATTGCGTCCTTCCATCAACACTTCCGCCACCCGGCTTGAGGTGCAGATTAACAACACTTCGCTCATCGGATACAACTCTGACGGTTCGCCGCGGATCCAGAAAGATGCGGGGATCGACACGGAGTTTCTGATCGGAAGTGCCGGGACAAAACTGGTCATTGGAGGCATTGAAAAGCGCAGCATTGTGCGTGTGTCGGGGGGAATCCCCTTTCTGAAAGATCTCCCCCTGCTCGGATGGCTTTTTTCGACTGAGAGCGAATCTTCAAAACGTTCACAGCTGCTGGTGGTCGCCGAAGTCCTTCCGGTCTCTCATGGCGGGAGCAGCTCCGGCGTTGAAAAGGCGATCGGAAAGGAACTTGAAAATGCAGGAGATTCCAACAGTTTTGGATACCGGCAGTATCTGATCGACAGCAAACGGTGAAAAATTTTCAGAAAAGACTTGTATTTTGCCGTTTGAAAGAGTATATTACTATAATTGATCGTCGCGTGCCCGGAGGCGGGGAGGGGATTGAAGTTTGTTCCCTCCGTCAAAACCGCGGGTCGTCAGAGGCCGTTCCGGCGTTGAGGATCACAGTCAGCAAATTTTAAGGAATTGAAAAATGGCTGAAGTATTTCTTGAGCATGTGTACAAAGTGTACGAAGGAAAAGTTGAAGCAGTCCGTGACTTCTGTCTGGACATCAAGGACCGTGAGTTCATGGTCTTCGTCGGTCCCTCCGGCTGCGGAAAATCCACCACCCTGCGTATGATCGCCGGTCTTGAAGAGATCACCAAAGGTGAAGTCCGTATCGGCGACCGCGTGGTCAACGATGTGGCTCCCAAAGACCGTGACATCGCTATGGTGTTCCAGAACTACGCTCTGTATCCCCATATGACCGTCTATGACAACATGGCATTCGGTCTGAAACTGCGTAAGTACTCCAGAGAAGAGATCAACAACCGCGTGATGGAAGCCGCCAAGATCCTCGGTCTGGAAGAGTACCTGAACCGTCGTCCCAAACAGCTTTCCGGTGGTCAGCGTCAGCGTGTTGCTGTGGGCCGTGCCATCGTCCGTAAGCCCAAAGCCTTCCTGTTTGACGAACCTCTGTCAAACCTTGACGCCAAGATGCGCGTGCAGATGCGTACTGAGATCTCCAAGCTCCACCAGCAGCTTGAGACCACTATGATCTACGTGACCCACGACCAGACCGAAGCTATGACCATGGGTGACCGTATCTGTGTTATGAAAGACGGTGTGATCCAGCAGGTTGCAGCTCCCATTGAGCTTTATGACAAGCCCTGCAACAAGTTTGTTGCCGGCTTCATCGGAACTCCTCCGATGAACTTCTTTGAAGGCAACCTTGCCAACAAGGATGGCAAACTGACCTTTGTTTCTCCCGGTTTTGAGTGCCCCGTGCCCGATGCCTGGAAGGAAAAGATGGAGCCTTTCTGCAACAAGGCTGTCACCTTCGGTATCCGTCCTGAGGATATCGGCAACGAAGCTGCCGAGCGCAATCCTGAAATGCCCAAAGTCAAGGCAAAAGTTGAAGTTATTGAGCCCATGGGTTCTGAGACCTACGTCTATCTGACCTGTGCCACCACCAGCTTCATCGCCCGCATCGACCCCCACCGCAAGCTGAGCGTCGGTCAGGACATCGAGTTCTCTCTCCTGATGCCCAACGCCCACTTCTTCGACGGCGAGACCGAAAAAGCCATCATCTGATGCGCTGAAAGTCAAATCTGACGCAAAGGACGGAAGTTTTTACCGACTTCCGTCCTTTTTTTCTTGAAATTCAGAGAATTAATGATATATTAACATATTCATGTTTTCAAAAAAGTCTGATTGAACAAATCCCCCTTTGAATAAGGAATCTATGAAGGTTGTAGTTGCAGTTCCGTTTCACAGCAATAAAATGTCTGTTGAAGAAAACGCTGCTTTGGAGCAGTGTGCAAAAATTTTCGGAGATCACAGAGAAATCGTATTTGTGATTCCTGAAAGTTTGGACTGTTCCAATCAGAAACAGCTTATCCCTTCTGCCCGGATAGAGCGGTTTGATGACAGTTTTTTTACAAGCGTGTCAGGTTATAACCGGCTTTTGCTGACGCCGGAGTTTTATCAACGGTTCGCCGATTATGAGTTCATGCTGATTTATCAGCCTGATGCTTGGGTATTCCGGGATGAACTCGATTACTGGTGTGAACAGGGATATGATTATATCGGGGCTCCTTTTATTCACAGCCAGGGAAAGATCGAAAAAATCATCGTGGGCAACGGCGGATTTTCTTTGCGGAAAATTTCAGCAATGCTGCGTGTGCTTGACTCGCCCGGGAAGAAAATGTTTCCGCGAAAATTACTTGCAGAGTTTTTTAGATTCTACATTTCCAGAGGGAAATTTTTACATGCGTTGAAACCGCTGCTGCGTATGGCGGGGGTGATCCCGAACAGACGCGGTAAATATTTGGAGCAGATCCGGCATGAAAGATACAACAGCGAAGATATGGTATTTTATTTTTTGGGAAAACAATTTACCGATGATGGTTTGATAATGCCGGAAGCGAAGGTGGCTGCTGATTTTTCTCTGGATACCTGCCCTGAACGTTTTTTTAACAAACTCCCTTTTGGCGCTCATGCCTGGGTGAAAAACAATTACCCTTTTTGGAAAAAATATATTACCGTTGACTCTAATAAAGGTTTGGAATCATTATGAAGATTTTTATTTCAGGAATAGCCGGATTTCTCGGCAGTCATCTTGCGGATGCTTTTCTTGCGTTGGGACATCAGGTTTCCGGTTGCGACAATTTGAGCGGCGGATATATTGAGAATGTCCCTGCATTGGCTGAGTTTACAGTTGCAGATGTTTGTGACTTCAGAAAAATGGAAGAACTGACCCACGGTGTGGATATTGTCTATCACTGTGCGGCAACGGCTTATGAGGGGCTTTCTGTTTTTTCTCCGGCGCATGTTACCCGAAATATTGTTGAGGCTTCTGTTTCTCTTATCAGCGCCTCGATCCAGAATAGGGTAAAACGTTTTGTGTATTGTTCATCCATGGCACGTTACGGAAAAAATCAGGTGCCTTTTTCAGAGGATATGACTCCTGCTCCCTGTGATCCTTACGGAATTGGAAAAGTTACAGGGGAGCAGATGCTTGCCAATCTTGCCAAAGTTCATGGCATGTCTTATGTTATTGCTGTTCCGCACAATATTATTGGTCCCCGGCAGAAGTATGATGACCCCTACCGTAATGTTGCAAGCATTATGATAAATTTGATGCTTCAGGGACGCCAGCCTATCATTTACGGCGATGGAAATCAGAAGCGCTGTTTCAGTTTTATTGCGGATGATGTGAATGTTCTTACCCGTTTCGCTCTTGATTCCGGTATTGACGGGGAAATTTTCAACATCGGTCCTGATGAGGAGTTTGTGACCATCAATCAGCTGGCTGAGGAAATTGCCTTTCAGCTGGATTTTCCCTTGAAGCCTGTATACATGGCAGACCGTCCTCAGGAGGTGCGTCTTGCAAATTGTTCAGCAGATAAGATCCGCCGGTATTTCGGTTATAAAACAAAATACACTTTGCGAGCCGGTATCGCTGAGATGATCAAGTATATCAAAGAGCGTGGAGTCAAGCCTTTTGAGTACCACATTGATTTGGAAATCAAGAACGAAAAAACTCCGGAGACATGGAAAAATAAACTTTTTTAAAAGTAAACCGGGTAAGTTTTTCCGGTGCAGCTGAAACTTTTTGTTGAAAAGATGAGCAAAACGAAAAAAAAGGTCGTTGTAACGATTCCCGTTTACAGGGAGTTTCTTTCGGCGGATGAAGAAAAATCATTCCGCAGAAGTTGTGCTGTTTTCGGACAGAAGTATGACGTGGTTGCTTTTGCTCCGGAAAATATGGATTTGAGTGTCTATACGTCTATTTTTCCGGAATTGCAAGTAGAGCGTTTTCCTGCTCATTTTTTCCGTTCCATAGGCGATTACAGCCGCCTTTTGCTTTCGGAAGAATTTTATGAACGTTTTTCCTCTTTTGAATGGCTTCTGATTTGCCAGCTTGATGTCTGGATTTTTAAAGATGAACTTGAATATTGGTGCAGGCGTGACATTGATTTCTGGGGCGCTCCGATCATTGCAGATTGGGACCCGTCTGTAAATGAAAGTCAGACTCCTGATATTGTAGGCAACGGCGGTTTTTCTCTGCGCCGCATTTCTGCCATTCTTAAAGTGCTGCGGGCAGATGATGCATCGATGTACACCCGTGAGATGCTTTGGAATTTTATCAGAAATCACAGTAAGCAGATGGCTTATCATAAGTTTCTGTTTCCTCTGTTACGGATGCTGGGAATCTGGAACAGGAGAAAACAATGTCTTGAAATACTCCGCAGTCAGGGAGCCTGCGAAGATATGGTTTTCAGGATGATGACTGATCCGTCAAATCCTCCTTTTCTCACGATCCCCACAATCGAAGAAGCCGCCCATTTTGCTTTAGATGGTGCCAATGTGTGGCGGTATTTCAACAAAACGCAACATATCCCTTTTGCGCTTCACGCGTGGCGTCGTTCAGAGGGAGCTGAGTTCATGGAGCTGGTTAGAGAGAAATACGCTCCTGAGATGACTGAAGTTTGATTCCAGCCTTGCCTGCCTTAATTTTTTGAACGTACTTCAAAGAGCGTACCTCCGGCACGTTCATGTTTGGTGACTTCGTAATTTTCTTTCAACTTTTCTTCCAGCTGATCTGCGTATTTTACCTGACAGATGAAAATCCGGAAATCACCTTTCCGGGGAAGCACTTTTTTAACCTTTTGCCAATCCAGTTTTTCCAGACCGCTTTCAGGCAGCTTTTGGCTGTTTGAATGTACTTTGTTGTAAAAGCTGCCTCTCAGAGCAAGGGAAGCCCCGTAATTGATAAAAAGGGGCTCGCCTGGGCGGGAAGCCGCAGAGAGTGCGCTGCACAGAGGGCGGATGTTCCAGTAGATGGGGAACGAAAACAGCAGTATAAATGCTGCCGTCGCTCCGAAATAACAGCCGGTAATGGCGAAGAGTGCAGGTCTGTGCCGGAAAAGGTATTCAAGAGTCCGGCCTGCAAAAAGATAAAACAGCGGAATGGTGAAAAGCTGAAAGCGTGCTGCTGCCGCATTGTTGGCAGAGTCAACAGGGTAGCTATTGCAGAAGGAGGCGCCAAACATCAGAAGCACCGGCAGCACACCGCAAATGCAGAGCCATCCGTTACGGCGCCATTGACAGAATATTCCTGCCAGAACGCAGACCGCCGCCGCACTGCCTGTGAGCAGATGGTTCAGTGACAGGGAACAGGGGAAGGCAAAAATATTTTGGATGAGCGACTTGTACCACTGGATTCCTGCCGCATCAAACGGCAGCGGTGCAAAAAAAGGCGCGTGATAAATATACATACCGCGGGGCATTGTTTTTAATGCCAAAAGTCCTGCCGCCAGAACGGCACTGCCCCAGAAAATGTTGAGCAGGATCACCCCCCGCAGCGCAGCCCGGTTTTTACAAACTCTCTGAAAGAATAAGACAGCTCCGAAAGCAGGTATAAATAATAATGACGCATGTGAAAACAGAACCGCCGCAATACCGGAGAGGAGTGCTCCGGGCATGACCTTTAAGGAGTCATCTTTTAAGAGCCGTACTGTGTGATAAAGCAGCAATATGCAGAAGAAAAGGTCAAAACCGTACTGTTTCAGCTCTCCGGCATAAAAAATTGCTGAAGCATTGCAAGCAAACAGAAAGAATATAGAGATTGGCAGCATGGAAAAAGACATTGTGAATTACATTGACAATATCAGGACCATCACG
>JAGBWB010000213.1 GCA_017629975.1 Lentisphaeria bacterium | reverse complement strand
GGCGGGGGCGGCATGGGACGGCGCTTGAAATCAGGCGCCCAGCGGGGCGGAACAGGACGGGGACCTCTGCCGCCCCAGACCCAGGTTCCGTGATACCAGTACCAGTCGCGGTAGCAGGGGACCCATGTTCCCTGCCACCAGCCGTATCCGTAATTGGGAATGACCACTGCCGGAGCGGGACGTGTGACCACCACCGGTGCCGGACGTGTGACCACCACAGGCGCGGGAGGGGTGACTACCACAGGCGCGGGAGGGGTGACTACCACCGGCGCAGGACGTGTGACTACCACAGGCGCAGGACGTGTGACCACCACAGGCGCAGGCGCAATGGCGGTACGCACAAGACCCACGATCTCTGACGCAAGGTGGAGACCTTCGTTGTGATGAGTTCTGGCACTGAGGGTTGTCCCTGCTCCGAGGAGCAGCAGTGCCGCGAACATATATTTTTCTTTACTCATGGGAACCTCCTTCTTTAACAGGACTCTGAATGTTACAATAATACTCCGGAAGCAAAAATGCAAGCGGAGTCATGGAAAAAAATGACTTTTTTTTAACTTGCAAATTGCTTTCCGGTGTATAAGAGCCGGTGCGCTGAGGATTCTGACAGCAATATTGAAAAAAATTCGGAACTCCTTATTTTCAGAGATAGATGGGATTGCTCCAGGCATATTTTCCCTGAGCATCCCGGATGCAGCAGCGGATGTAATAATCCTGACCGCGGTATTGGCTGATGTCAAGCTCCATGCAAGTCAGGGGCGTTTTCCCCTCTTCGCCGGGTTTGCCCCAGTAGCGGGCGCCGGTGTTCTTGCGGATGAAACAGGCGTATTCGCACTCAGTGAACTCAGCTTTGAAGATATCCCCCTCAAGGGTGATGGAGTGGAACTCAGGTCCCTGAGAGGCGTAGAACTCCCCTTTCCTCAGGGCCTCCATGACCGCTTCACGGCTCTTTTCTCTGGCGCAGATCACGGTCCAGCCGCCGAAAAGGTTGTGCTCACCGTGGACATCATCCACAGCGATGCCGGGGACACGGTATCCTTCAAAGAGGAGTTCATCCCAGGTCTGAAGACTGTATTCCCGGTTGACGCCCCGGCATTCGGTGTTGTAGATTTCCATGGCAAAGTATCCCTTGACGCTCTTCACCACCTCAGAGCCGTAGCCGCACCAGTAGGGATGTGCCACGGCGGTGATGCCGCCTGCTGCCGCCACCAGATCAATGATCTCCTGAGCACTTTCCCCGGTCACGGCGGCGTTCACATGTTTGAAGTCATCGGGCAGGTCAAGGGCGACCAGGTGCCAGTTGGGGCGTCCGGGGTTGAGGGGGTGGAGCTCCGCCCCCTGAATGAGGATCATGCCCATGGGATCGTAGGGGGCGATCTTGTGGACCTGCCGGTGGTCGGTGAAGGCAAGGACGCCGTACCCTTTTTCAGCGTAGCGGCGGATAGCCTCCTGAGGGGCGAGGGCGCCGTCGGAATTGGTGGTGTGGGTGTGGAGATTTGCCTTGAGGGCAACTCTTTCTTCGCCGAAGTAGTTCATGGGATCTTCCTTTCCATTTCTTTGATCCGGAAAAGTTTCATCTTCTCCGGAAGTTTTTTCCAGTCAAAAGCCGCCGCTTTGTCAATGACGCCGCCGCGGATGATATTCACAAAGCCCTCTTCGTTCTGAACTTCAAAAAAGATGTTGAGCCGCAGAAAGCGTCCGCTTTGGCTGATTTCGTTGAAAAGGAGCGTGTCAAGACTCTTTTCGCCGTTGCAGGTGATGAGCAGTACACTGTCGCCGTCGGCAGGTTCTGAGATGCTTTCAAGAGCATAGAGGAACCCTCCCTCATGGGGGAGACCTTTGAATTTCAGGGGAAGGTGGGTTTCGCTGTATGATGTGTCCACGCCGTTGAGAATGCCGTCAGAGGTGAAACAGAGAAGCCGGTCAAGGGTGCTTTGGGAGAGCCTTGAGCCGTTTTCTTCTGTGGAGTCAGGCTGATTGTTCCACATGACGGGGAATCCGTTGGTTCCCGAGTAGATCACTAAAGTTCCCTGAGCCTGAGCTTTGCCCTTTGCGTAAAGGGCGTACCAGTCGGGGGGCGTCCAGAATCCTGTGTTGAAGTAAAGTCCCCCGGCGGCGCAGAGAAGTGCCGCCGCTGCGGGAAGATAATTGAACTTTTTCATACGCCGGGTCAGGGCGTCAGCTCCTGCACCGCAGAGGAACGCCGCCGCCGCCGCAATGGGCATGTAGACCCGGGGCGGGCCGCCCCGGGTGACAAGGGCGCTCAGCAGCACAATAAGGATCCCCCCCAGCACAACGGCGCCTGTGCGCCGGGGCAGAAACACGATGCCCGCGATCAGGAAAGGACACCAGAGCAGAGGGATGATGGGATCAAGAGTCTTGAATGCAAAGTTGAAAAACGCCTTGTGAGAGGTGATGGCGCTCCCCCACTGCTGCCCCGCGCGGAACTGGTTGAAGTTGAATCCGTACCAGCAGGCGGCAAAAATGACTCCTGCCAGGAGCAGTAAGAGAAGTGCTTTTGAGGGGCGCCCGGGGCGGAGCAGAAAAAATCCGGCTGTGATGACTCCCAGATAGACCGCCGAAGTGGGCAGAGTGAGAATGCTTCCGGCTCCGCCTGCGGCTATGGCAAGGAGCGCCGGGAGCGTATATTTCTTTTCATTCTGGTAAAGGAGTCCCCAGGTGTAGAGCAGCAGCAGAAAAAGCTGCAACTCATATCCCCGTGCCAACTGGGAGTAGACCGCCGCGGGAGCGGAACACAAGAGGAAAAGAGCGCTCCAGAATCCGGCGCCCCGGCTTCTCCCCAGACGGATCCCGATGGGGACCATAAGCATGACCGCAAGGACTCCCGCGATCAAACTGTGGAGCCGGATCCCCCACAGAGGCAGCCCCAGAAAGAGGGCGAACTTGACAAAAAGAGAGTTCAGCACCTGATTGTTGGGGAGCGAAAGCTCTGTAAAGATGGCGCCGATGTTTTTGGTGGAAAAATAGCTCATGGTCCATATTTCGTCATAGTCCAGAGCGGCAAAAAGGTTTCCGGCGCGGGTCGCGGCGGCAAAAAGCAGGAGCAGCAGAAGAAGTTTTGACCAGTAAAGGCGCAGGAACTTTTTCATAATTTCACCTCATGGGCCTTTATACGGCTTTCCCGGTCAACGGCAAGGATCTCTTCAAGGGTGCTGTTGTGAAGGACTTTATGCTCTTCCATCACCTTGCCGATGATCTTCCAGATGCCCCCGAAAGGTATTTCGCGCCTGAGGAACCTTTCAACAGCAATATCATTGGCGGCGCTCATGACACCGGGAAGCGTCCCCCCCGTTCTCATGGCGGCATCGGCGAATCCGAAAGAGGGGAACTTCTCTGTGTCAGGCTCAAAAAACTCCATGGTTCCCCCTTTGACCCAGTCGTAGGGGGGGAAGTCAAAGGCGCCCCGTTCCGGGTAGGTCAGCGCCCATGCCGTGGGCAGACGCATGTCGGGAACGGCGATCTGCGCCAGCAGGGAGCCGTCGGTCAGCTCCACCATGGCGTGGACTTTGGACTGGGGGTGGACGATGACCCCCAGTTGGTCGGCAGTGACTCTGAAAAGGCGGTTGGCTTCAACCAGTTCCAGAGCTTTATTCATCATGGAGGCGGAGTCGATGGTGATTTTTTTGCCCATGTTCCAGGTGGGGTGGCGCAGAGCCTCTTCCACAGTGGCGTTGAGGATCTTTTCCTTTTCCCACAGCCTGAAAGGGCCGCCTGAGGCGGTGATGATGATTTTTTTCACCTCCTTTTCCCCGCAGCGTTCAAGGCACTGCCAGACGCCTGCGTGTTCGCTGTCCACAGGGAGCAGCTGTCCGGGGCGGGCGAGTTTCATGACCAGCTCTCCTGCCAGCACCAGCACCTCTTTGCTGGCGATGGCGACCTTTTTCCCTGCCTTGAGGGCGGCGATGACGGGGAGCAGTCCGTCTGCTCCTGCCACGGCGCAGAGGAGTATATCGGTTTCGGGGGCGGCGGCGGCTTCAGCCATACCTTCAATGCCCGAAAGGCACCTGGTGCCGGGGAGAAGTCCTTTGAGTTCCTCATAACGTGCCGGGTCGGCGGCGACGGCACAGGGACATTCAAACTCCCGGCAGAGTGCGGCAAGTTCTTCCATGCGGCTGTACCCGCTCATGGCGGTGATGCGGAACTTTTCACGCGCCGCCCGGATCACCCTGACAGCAGAACTCCCCACAGAGCCGGAGGCTCCCAGAATAACGACATTTTTTCTTTGCGGATCCATAGATATATCACTTTTTCTTCAACAGGTAACGTTCAAAAAATGCTCCCGTCAGAGGCGCGCAGTCGGAGCCCCCTGAACGGCCCTCTTCGTAGACCAGCGCTGAGGCGTAGGTCTTGTTTTTATATTTCACACAGGCGATGAACCATGTGGTGACGATCCGGTTGTCCCGGGGACCTGATTCGGCGGAACCGGTTTTGCCGCAGATCTCAAGTCCCTCCCGGCGCGCCCGTCTGCCGGAGCCGTCAGGGGAGTTGACCACCTTGAACATGGCACGGCGGATCAGTTCGATATCTTTGGGGGAGCCGGGGAGCCTGCCCCCCGCCACAGCCCGGGATCTCATCAGCTCTCTGCCCAGCTGGTCTGTGACCCGGTCAAGGAGCCGGGGTTTGTACCAGACGCCGCCGTTGGCAAAGGCGGCGGCAATGTTGGCGGCCTGAAGCGGCGTCACCATGACCATGCCCTGACCGATGGAAATAAGGGCTGTGTCAAAGGCGTTCCAGCGCTGTTCCCAGCCCCGGTAGCGTCTTGCTTTGGCCGCTCTTGAGGGGAGCAGTCCGCTGCGCTCCTCGATCTCAATGCCTGTGGGACGGCCCACCCCTGCGGCATACATCACTTTGGCGATCTCTTCCATGGGCAGTTTGGCGGTACCCCGGATCATGTAGGTGTTGCAGGAGTTTTTGATGGCGTCAGAAAGATCCAGCTCCCCGTGTCCGTAGCGGCTGGCACAGCGGATCTTTGCATTGCCGACCATGGCAAATCCGGGACAGTTGATAAGTTCCGCGGCGTTGTGTCCGTTGTTGAGCATGGCCAGCGCCACCAGCACCTTCATGATGGATCCGGGGGGGTAGACCCCCTGCATGGCACGGTTGAGAAGCGGTTTCCCCGGATCGGCAAGAAGCTGCCGGTAGTACTCCTCAGGGATATAGGGGGAAAAACGGCTCAGGTCGTAAGAGGGGGAGGAGGCGGCGGCGATGACAGCGCCGGTTGAGGCTTCAAGGACCACAAAGGCGCCCCGGCGCGAACCTAAGAGCTCCTGCGCCAGTTTCTGGGCGCGGTAGTCAAGGGTGAGAAAGATATGGTTGCCGTGGCGGGGTTCATCCCTGCCGATGTGGCGGTTGACGGCATGACCTCTGTTGTTGACCCGGATCAGGGCGTAACCGGGTTCTCCCAGAAGTCCCTTGACGGTGGATTCGTTTTCCCCCAGATAGTCAAAGGCGCGCTCCGCGCCCTGTTTGCCGATGACATCGGGAACGTAAAGGTTGAACTCCTTTCTGTCAGGGGAGGCGGCGGCGGGGGCGCTGCCGGTGTATCCGATGAGCTGGGCGGCAAAGTCCCGCTGGGGGTAGTTTCTGACATCAGCGCCCACAAGCTCCACGCCCTCGATGGTGTTGGCGCACTCCATGGCTCTCGCCGCCTCAAGGGGGGTGAGATCCTCAAGGACCGTCAGGGGCATGGCGGGCTGGGTGTAGAGGTGACGGGAGATCTTGCGCCGGGTCAGAGGATTGGGGCGGCCCACGGCGCGGGAGATGAATGAAGCGGTATTGAGCATGTGGTCAAGGGTTTCAGAGTACTTGCGCTTACGCATCTCCTCGGGGAAAAAGAGAAGCTGCCTTGTGCCGGTGTTGCCTGCGATGAGGACGCCGTCAGAGGTGTGGATATTCCCCCGTCTTCCGGGCAGACGGATCCGTTTTACAGACTGGGTGGTGATGCGCTCCTGCCGCTCTTCGGAGGAAAGGATCTGCTCCTGATAGAGCCGCACGATAATGGCGGCAAAGAGGAGTCCCGCCACTGCCGCCAAAAAGAGCAGACGGGTGTTGACCTGAACTTTTTCTGCCGCAGGTGAAGGAGCGGAAGAGGAGTTTTCTTTTTTTCTGTTGACAGATGCCATGAGATCACCTCTTTTTCCGTATGCGTTCCCGTCCCTGAGAGACGGAGGCGGCAGGTTTTTTTCTGCCGGTGCCGGGGGGAGCGCTTCTGCCGGGCGTTTTCTTCTCTTTCCGGGGGGCGTGTTCTGTGCCGCTGTTTCCGGAACGGGCGGAAATCAGCACCTGAAAAACCACCGCTCCGCAGAAAGAGGTGAGCAGATGATATTTGTAAGGCACTCTGCGGTTGTCGGCGTATCCGTTGAAAAGCGCCATGAGAAAGAGCGCCAGCACCCCTGTGAGGGCGCCTTTGAAAAGGGCGTTGAGCAGCGTGTTGGAAATTTTCGCCCGGTCAGAGAGAAGCCGCACTGCCAGCAAAGTGAATCCTGCCGCCAGTGCCGATCCGGGATAGATGCGCCAGTAGATCAGATCAAGGACAAGTCCCGTGAGAAAGCCGCAGAGGAAAACATAAGGCAGGGCAAACCTTGCGGTGATCCTGTTCAGCACGCACAAGCTGAAAGGGATCACCACATACCAGTTCCCGGCAAAAAGTTCAAGCAGCAGTGCAAAGAGCAGCGCGGCGATACCATGAAAAATGTTCATCATGGTCATTTCGCCGCCTTTACCTCAGGAGGGGGAAGCGCTCCCCTTTTGCCTGTGATGACAATGAGAAAGCGCAGGGCGTTGTAGTTGGTGGTCAGCTTGACAAATCCTGACTTCTGGGTGTCGCCTGCGAAAAATTCGCCGCTTGAGTCCAGAGAAGCCATTTCGCCCACCTTGAGTCCTGCGGGGATGGATCTTTCAAAGCCTGTGGTGGTCACGACCTGACCCCTTTGGAAAACGTAATCCGCAGGGAGCAGCCCCACCGGGATCGCACTGACTGTGGAAACGCGTTCACTTACGTTGAGGAACCCCACAGTGTTGCTGTTGCCGATACGCACAGAAAGGCGCAGAGAACGGTTCCCCAGCACCAGCACCTGTGCCCGGTTGGACTCCACCTTGCCGATGACTCCCACCAGATTCCGGACCCCCGGCGTGCGGATCTCGATGACCGCATCCCCCGGCATGATGCCGTGGCGGGCGCCGTGGGCGATGGTGAAAGAGCTCTGCCATGCAAAGGGATCCCTGAGGAGCACTTCGGTATGGACATAGTTCCAGTTCCGGGGGGCGGGCAGATTGAGATATCTTCTGAGGCGGCGGTTCTCTTCAAGGAGCGCCTGCGCCAGACCGCTGCGGCTTTCCAGATCCGCATTGTGGCGGCGGAGCGTTTCGATCTCCCGCGCCAGCGTGACCCGGTCGTGGAGCAGCAGCGTCTGGTCGGATAAAGCGGCATTGCCCGCATGGGCAAGACGCAGATAAGGACGGAAAAATCCCCCCGCTCCCCGGCTGATACGGGGCGCCCACCAGTGATAGCTCAATGCGGCGATACCGGCCAGAAGCACCACGCAGATGCCGGGGATCCAGAGTTTCCGGAAAAGGTTTTTATTTTCAGCCATAAGTTGATCGTTCCATATTGTTGACGTTGTCAGAATCCTGTGTGAGACTCCTCAGCGCGCTGGAGGCTTCTGCTGCACTCCGGAGTGACGATCCCTGCGGGGAGCGCGTTGGCGCGGCAGCTTCTCTGCCACATCCGCAAGGGGGCGGCGGTCTCTCTTTCAAGGCGGTCAAGAAAAGCCGCTCTGTCAGCGTACCGCTGCCGGACCCGGTTCACTTCGGCGAGAGCGATCCTGAAAGCGCTTTCCTTTGCGGGATCACGCCCCAGCTCCAGCACCGCATCGTGGACTTTTCGGAGGGCGCTCCTGAAGGTGACGGGGAGCTTGAAGCTGTTCCTGAGCAGAGATGAGGCGAACTTTGAACACACTGCCTTTCTTTCAGGATGTTTCAGGAGCTTGCCGGGGAGCGCCGCGGCAGAGACGGTTTCGGTTTTGCCGTCGGGCTTGTTCTCTTTGTCAAGGGTGGGAACTTCGGCTTTGAGAATGGCGTCAAGTTCCTGTTCCGCCAGATGAGGGGGGAGCAGATTGAAATTCCCCCAGACCATGGGGCGGAGCTCTTCCGCTTTGAACTCCCGGCTCAGAAGTTTTTCCGCCGCGGCATTCAGCTCTTCGGCTTTGCCCTTGAAGTTCCGGCTCCTGAGCATTTCAAAAAGAAGTCTTGCGTGGTCGTCAAACCATTCATTATCAACCTTTTCCCGTTCATCGGGGACATGGGTGAACAGCACTTTCAGATCGGGGAGGATCCCCTCTCTCAGAAGCGCTTCAACAGAGTTGAACCGGCGGTTGTTGCCGAGAAAACGGCACTCCTGCTTTGCAGCGCGTTCACGGTGGCGGAACGCCCCGCAGAGAAAGAGGGGAAGACGGAAATTTTCAGGCGCTTTGCCCATTGAGTGGAGCATGGCGCCCCCCGCTTCAGAAAGAAGCGTCAGACTTTTTCTTTCAAGAAGGAACCTGTTTGCTTCAAAGACTTTTCCATCGGTCTGCTCCAGAGGACGTCTCCCCCCTGTGATGTCAATGGTCAGGGGCGTTTTGCGGTAGGGCGTCTTGGGGAAAACCTCTTTGAGGAAGTGTTCAAGGCGGCGCAGAGTTCCGCTGCAATGCAGAGGCACACCTGCCTGTGAACGGTAGGTGATGGTGCTTTCTGCGCCATTCCCGGCAAAGGCGGCGGCGGTGAAGAGCCAGAAGAGCAGTAATTTTTTTATCCGCTTTTTCAAAAAAGAGACTCCTTGAAAGGTTCCTGTTGACAACATAAAGAAAATATAACATTAAAAAGGGATAAAGGCAAGCGGCGGCGGCGGCTGCAAAGGGAAAAAAATGTTTTTTTCTTTGAAAGAAAGATTCTTCAGGAAATCAAAACTTGTAAAACGATGATTTGATGGTTATATTATAAAAATGTTACTTTTTTTTCCGCCAGGGGGG
Organism: Lentisphaeria bacterium; assembly: GCA_017629975.1. Classification (GTDB taxonomy): domain Bacteria; phylum Verrucomicrobiota; class Lentisphaeria; order Victivallales; family Victivallaceae; genus UBA1784. The sequence continues at coordinate 5,870 of JAGBWB010000213.1, read as the reverse complement.
ATTGTACCCTGATACGGTAAAGAAAGAGTGATGAAAAATTTTCTATCAGGAGTTATACGATCTTATGAGCAGCAACAACCGGATCTATGCGATCAATACGGTCGCTTCCCGGCCCGTTCCCGGACCGGCACCCGCCAAAAACGTCGACATATCTTTCTACGGCGAAGATGTTTTCAGCGGCGAGGCGATCCGACAGTATCTGCCCAAGGAGACTGCCGAAAAACTTCTGCTGACCATTACTGAGGGCGCTCCCCTTGATCCCGCCATCGCCGGCGATGTGGCTCATGCCATGAAAGAGTGGGCAATGGCGCGGGGCGCCACTCACTTCACCCACTGGTTCCAGCCCCTGACAGGCGGAACCGCCGAGAAACACGACGCTTTCCTTGAAGGCACCGGCATGGCTCAGGCCATCATGACCTTTTCAGGCAAGAACCTCATTATGAGCGAGCCTGACGCCTCAAGTTTTCCCTCCGGCGGTCTGCGCTGCACCTTTGAAGCCCGCGGATATACCGCCTGGGATCCCACCAGTCCCGCCTTTATCAAGCGCCACGCACAGGGTGCCACTTTGTGTATCCCCACAGCTTTCTGTTCCTATACCGGCGCCGCACTTGACCGCAAGACGCCGCTTCTGCGTTCCATTCAGGCGCTCCGGAGTGCAGTCAAACGCTTTATGAAGTGTTTCGGCAAGGAAAACTGCAACGTTCAGCTTTCACTGGGCGCCGAACAGGAGTATTTTCTCGTTGACCGGAACTTCTATATCCAGCGTCCCGACCTTGTCCAGACGGGGCGCACCCTTTTCGGAGCCCCCCCGCCGAAGCACCAGCAGCTTGAGGATCACTATTTCGGCGCCATCCGCCCCCGTGTGCTCAACTTCATGACCGAAGTGGAGCTGGAGCTCTGGAAACTGGGCATCCCCGTCCGCACCCGCCACAACGAGGTGGCTCCGGCACAGTTTGAGCTTGCTCCCATGTATGAAGAGCAGAACCTTGCCGTTGACCACAATATGCTGGTCATGGAAATACTCCGTCAGGTGGCTGAACGCAACGGACTTGTCTGTCTGCTCCATGAAAAACCCTTTGCCGGAGTCAACGGTTCGGGCAAACACAACAACTGGTCTATTTCCTGCGACGGCAGACAGCTTTTTGATCCCGGTTCCAACCCTGAGGAAAACGCCCTCTTCCTTACGGCGCTCTGCGCTGTGATCCGGGCGGTGGATCTCCACAGCGACCTGCTGCGTACCGCCACCGGCGCCGCCGGAAACGATCACCGTCTGGGCGCCAACGAAGCGCCTCCCGCCATCACCTCCATCTTCCTCGGCGAACAGCTTACCGGGATCCTGGACAGTCTTGAATCCGGCGCTCCCGCAGGGAAAAGCGGCAAACCCGGCCGTATGAAGATTGGCGTTGATACGCTCCCGGTGCTTCCCCGTGACGCCACCGACCGGAACCGTACCAGTCCCTTTGCCTTTACCGGAAACAAGTTTGAGTTCCGCGCCCCCGGTGCCAGCCAGTCCTGTTCCGGCGTGAACATGATGCTCAACACCATTGTGGCGGATTCTCTGGACTACTTCTCTGAAAAACTTGAACAGTTCCCGCAGAAAAGTTTCAACGAAAAGCTCCAGAAACTGCTCAAAGAGGTCTACGCCGCCCACAAGCGCGTGGTCTTCAACGGCGACAATTACAGTGCCGCATGGGCAAAAGAGGCTGAAAAACGGGGCCTTATCAATCTCAACAACACCCTTGACGCTTTGAAACCCCTCAAATACGCGGAAAACAAAAAACTCATGGCTCACTACGGCGTGCTGACCGAAGAGGAGATGGACTCCCGTTACGAAGTCTTCCTTGAAGAGTACCGCCGGAAGATCCGCATTGAGGGCGAAGTGGGACTTGAAATGGCGCGCAGCACCATTCTGCCCGCCGTTTCCATTGAACTTGGCAGCGCCGTTGAAACTTTGAACGCTCTGGGCGACCGTCCCGGCAAACGCGCCATGGAGCGCACCGTCAAGGCTCTGGGCGAGGGATTGGATCTGCTCTCTGACAACTGTATGGATCTTGAAGAGGCTATCGCCAAAGATGACTGCGCCGCCATTATTTCCGCCCTTGAGGCGACCCGCGAAAGTGCCGACGCTCTGGAAGGAGTTTTGGATGACAAGGCGTGGCCGCTGCCCAAATACAGAGAGATCCTCTTTGTCTATTGAACCGAAAGAAAGACCCCTGTATGGAACAGCAGCAAAAAATATTGAATGAACTCAAAGAGCGTTACCCCGCTCTTGAAGTGTGTCTGGGCGCTCTGGAAGAGCTGATCGGCTCCACCGTTGATTCTTTCCGTCAGGGGGGGACCTTTTTCGTCGCCGGAAACGGCGGCAGCGGCGCCGACGCCGACCACATCTGCGGCGAACTTCTGAAAGGATTCCGTTCCCGCCGCGCTCTTACAGAAAAAGAGCAGCAGAGTTTCAGGGAGCTGTTCGGCGACGAGGGCGCCCGCCTTGGTTCTGAACTTCAGGGAGGACTGCCCGCTGTTTCGCTCCTTTCCCACCCCGGATTGAATACCGCATGGCTCAATGACGGGGAGCCTCTTGACCACTTTGCCCAGCAGCTCTGGGCGCAGGGCAGAAGAAATGATATCTTCCTTGCCATTTCAACGGGGGGGAACTCCGTCAATCTGCGCCGGGCGCTTATGGTGGCAAAGGTTAAAGGGATCAAAAGTTTTCTTCTGACGGGGAACCGTCACGGAATATGTGAAAAGTACGCCGATGTTTCCATCTGCGTGCCTGAATGTGAAACCTATAAAATTCAGGAACTCCATCTGCCCCTTTATCATGCGTTCTGCGCGGCGGTGGAGTCAAACTTCTGGGAGTTGTCATGTTAAAGTACCGTCTCATCAGTTTTCCGCTGCTCATTGCCCTGGGCGCCGCCATCTTCTGCTGGAAAGAGGGGGGATTTTACATCTACACCGTCATCGCCCCTCTGGCGCTGGGACTTGCCGTCTATGAAGTCGCCGCCATGGTCAGGAACATCAATATTCAGACCTTCCCCAAAGCCGCAGGCGTTGTTGCCGCTCTTCTGGCTCTGGGGAGCCTCAATCTCAAGATGCTTCTTGACACCGTCTCTCTGGGGACTGCCATTGATCTGGGTGTCGCCGGAACAGCGGCACTTCTGGTGATCCCCGCCCTTGCTCTTGCCTTCCGCAAAGAGGGATTCCTTGAGCGCCTTGTGGGGACCGCAGGGGTGCTGCTGGGTTTCGGAGTGCCCCTGCTCATTGCCGTGAACTGCTGGCAGCTGACACTTCCCTTTGAACCTCTCAATGTGTTCAAGGGCAAAGAGATCTCAGCCATGCTCTTTCTCATTGCCGTTTCCAAATCCATGGATACAGGCGGTTATATTTTCGGAATGCTTTCAGGAAAATTCCTCCCCGGGGGGAACCACAAGATCGCTCCCTCCGTCAGTCCGAAGAAGTCCTGGGAGGGCTTTGCGGGCGGTCTGGTGCTGACCATTCTTGCCGCCTGCTGTTTCCACTGGTGGGGCGACCTGAAACTCTGGTGGTGCGTCACTTGCGGCGCAGTTCTGGCTGTGGGGAGCTTTTTCGGCGATTTGACCGAATCCGCCCTCAAGCGCCGCTGCGGCATCAAGGACTCCGGGAACTACATCCCCGGCATGGGGGGCGCTCTGGATGTTCTTGACAGCTTCATCTACAACGGCGTGCTGCTGGTCATCATGACGGTGGTCTTTTACGGAAAGTTTTGAGCAAACATTGCATTTAATATAAATATAAACAAAAAACAGGAGCAAAAAGTGATGAAAAAACTCACAATGCTGGGGGGAATTCTGGCAGCTTTCATGCTGTGTACGCTTTCTCCGCTGAATGCGGGCAGAGTTTTTACCGATCCCAAGAGCGGTAAAACCATCATCGAGCTGACCGTTGACGGTCTGCCCAACGCCACCGGTACTGACGTGAACAACCGCGCCAATGCCGCCATTGTCAACGACTTTGTTAAAAACTTTCCGGAGCGTTTCAAAAAGAAATACGCCGCCAGGTACAAAAAGAGTCCTGAAAAGTACGGCAAATTCAACTGGGACAATGTTGAGGTCCGTCTGAAGCCCTTCTCCGGTATCCGGGTGGAAGGTGTGGAAAATGACCTGCTTGCCATCGCCGGAAACATGGCTCCCGATGTGCTGCACATCAACTTCCGTAAATCCGACAACTACATCAGCAACAACTTCCTTTATCCTCTGGATGAGTTCATCCAGCAGTTGACTCCTGCTGAACGCAAGGAGCTTCTTGAAGAGCGTATCCATCCTAAAGTCATGCCCGTGGTGAAGCGTCTCGGCCCCGACGGCAAAGAGCACTTCTGGACCATCCCCCAGGGCGGGACGCCTGTGGGCAAGGTGCTCATGTACCGCAAAGACCTCTTTGACAAACACAAGATCCCCTATCCCGACGCCAACTGGACCTGGGAAAAAATGCTTGATGCCTGTAAAAAGATCTCCGACCCCGGCAACGGTATCTACGGTATTCTGCTGGGCCGCGGCAAGACCGAGTCCTGGTACTGGATCACCTTCCTCTGGTGCGCCGGCGGCGAAGTCATGGAACAGGATAAAGACACCGGTAAATGGCGCTGCTCCTTCGGTTCCGAAGCAGGCTTGCGCGCTCCTGACTACTACACCACTCTTTCCGCTGAAAAGTGGATCGACAAAAAAGGCGTTGTCCGCCGCGGATACGCTTACAAGGAATCCCGCGCCAGCAACAAGTGGAGCAATGGTGAGATCGGTATCCATATGACCTACATCAACGAGCGTACACTTGCCACCTTCAACCCCGAAATCTACGGCATGGCTCCCGTGCCTATGGGTTATCCCGATGAAAAGGGCGTCCGTCACCGGGGCGGTGAGCTGAACTGCGGTATGTTCGGTATGTTTGCCGGCGTCAAAAATCCTGTGATCCGCGACGCTTCATGGGAGTATATGTTCCACCGCGAAAGCGAAGCCGGACAGCGTGTCCGTACTCAGGTCATGGTTGAGGGCGGTATGGGACAGTTTGTCATGCCCAAATACCTGAAGAAATTCGGTTACGAGGATATGCTGCGCATCTCCCCCAAAGAGATCCTTGAACTCTACGATGTGGCGCTTGCCACCGGCCGTCCCGAGCCCTACGGCAAGAACTCCAACTTTGCCTATGAACAGATGTCCAACCCCCTTCAGGTTGCTGAATATATGGCTCTGACCGACAAACTTTCAAGTGAACCCAAACTCCGTACCGAACAGCTCCGCAAGATCATCCGCGAGGCTGAGGCCCGTGCCAACGAGCTGATGATCGGCGACATCACCGATGCCGAGCGCACCAAACGCCGCGTCATCGCCTGCTGCGTGCTGGTGGGAATCCTTATTGCCTACTTCTTCGTCTTCCGGAAGATCTTCCGGATCTTCACTCCTCCCAAGAGCATTCTGGGTGTGAAACAGGAAACCTGGGGTTTCCGCCGTCACTTCTGGGCATACATGCTTCTGGTTCCCGCTGTGCTGACCATCCTCATGTGGCAGTATGTGCCTCTGGCGCGGGGTTCAGTCATGGCGTTCCAGGACTACAAGATCATCGGTGAATCCGCCTGGGTGGGTGTTGACAACTTCGGCAACCTGATTGTTGACAGCTACTGGTGGAGCTCCATCTGGAACGCCTTCCGCTACTCCATGCTGGTCATCAGTCTGACCTTCCTGCCCCCCATGATCCTGGCGGTGCTGCTTCAGGAAGTGCCCAAAGGCAAACTGCTCTTCCGTATGATCTACTATCTCCCCGCAGTGATCTCCGGTCTTGTGACCATGCTGCTGTGGAAACAGTTCTACGAACCCTCTGAATTCGGTGCATTGAACCAGATCGTT
>JAGBWB010000017.1 GCA_017629975.1 Lentisphaeria bacterium | reverse complement strand
GTCGCCATAAGACCCGGCATCTCTTTTTCTGCGATATTGATTTCTTTGCGCCCGAAATCGGCAAGGCTGATATCTCTGACTTTATACATAATTGTTTACAATCCTTTGATCTCTTCAAAAACTTTGTTCCATGCTTCAGGACCGAGTTTGGAACCGAAAACTTTGACAACTTCGCTTGAAATCCGGGAACCGATGGCGCCGCATTGGCTCAAGGGGGCTCCGGCAGCAAGTCCACGGATGAATCCTGCGGCATACAAATCACCTGCGGCGGTGGTATCAACGGGATCTTCCACCACAAAGGCAGGGATGAAAGCCTTTTCACTGCCTCTGACAGCAACTGAGCCGCGGACACCTGATTTGACTACAGCCACTTCACACACTTTGCTCAGTTTCTCTGCCATCTCTTCAACCGGCATCTGACCGAGAAGAGCGGCGGCCTCCTCTTCATTGGCAAAAAGAAGATCCACATAATCGGGCAGCACAACCTTGAGAAGTTTCTCTTTGAATATGCCGACGACTTCAAAACTTGCCAAATCAAAACCGATGCGGCATCCGGCTTTTTTCACCTTTTCAAGCAAAGTGTCAAAAACAGGTGAAAAAAGCATGTAACCTTCAATATACACCAGGTCAAAAGAGGAAAAATCAGTTCTTTCGATCTCCTCTTTTTCCAGAAGCAGAGAGGCGCCCAGAGCAGAACGCATAGTCCGCTCCGCATCGGGAGTCACAATGGAAAGACAACACCCCGTAGGAGCAGCATCGGTGGCAATGAAGAAACTCTCATCTCCCCCCATGCTTTTGAATTCACTTTTATAAAACTCCCCTCTGGCATCCTTCCCGAGTTTGCCCAGCATGGCACAGCTGATGCCCATTTTGGCAAGGGCAAAAATGGAGTTCCCGGCAGAACCGCCGGGAGCGCGGTAAGGCACTTTTCCATAAGCCTTTTCAAGGGAGGAAATGGTTTCAAGCTCAACCATTTCCATGCCACCTTTGGCTCCGGAAACATGCTGTTTCAGAAAGGCGTCGTCCACATGGATGAGGTCATCCACCAGAGGGGAACCGACGCCGAGAACTTTCCACGCCATGATGCTCAGTTGACTCCGGCGGCTTTACGCAGATCGTCAATACGGTCGGTCTTTTCCCAGGGGAAGATATCCCTGCCGAAGTGACCGTAGGCGGCCGTCTGCTGATAGCTCCATCCGCTGGGACGCTTGAGCTGAAGCGTCTCAACGATGGCAGCAGGACGGAAGTCAAAGACTTCAGAAACGATGGCGGCAAGTTTGGCATCATCAACGATGCCGGTGCCGTAGGTGTCAACGTTGACGCTCAGAGGCTTGGCAACACCGATGGCGTAAGCCACCTGGATTTCGCACTTTTTGGCAAGTCCGGCAGCGACGATATTCTTGGCGGCATAGCGGCAGAAATATGCTGCGGAACGGTCCACCTTGGAGGGATCCTTTCCGGAGAAAGCACCGCCGCCGTGGGAACCGACGCCGCCGTAGGTATCAACGATGATCTTGCGTCCGGTAAGACCGGTATCGCCGTGGGGTCCGCCGATCTCAAAACGGCCGGTGGGATTCACATAGTAAGTGATATCCTCATTCATCAGTTCCGCAGGAATGACTTTGGCAGCGACTTCACGGGTCAACGCTTCAAGCCACTCAATGGGCATGTCGGGGGTATGCTGATGTGAAAGCACGATGCTTTCCACAGCCACCGGCTTGCCGTCGCGGTAACGGATGGAGACCTGACTCTTGGAGTCGGGACGCAGGAATTTGTATTTCACAGGGTCGCTCTTGCGGAGACGGGCAAACTCAGCCACCAGCTGATGAGCATAATAGATGGGAGCAGGCATAAGAGCCGGAGTTTCATCGCTGGCATAGCCGAACATCATCCCCTGGTCACCGGCGCCCTGTTCAAGGAATTTTCCCTGACCTTCGGTCACGCCCATGGAGATATCAGGAGACTGCTTGTGGATCGCCACCATGACTTTGGCATCATCGGCGCAGAAACCCACGCCGGATTCATTGTAGCCGATGTCGCGGATCGCAGCGAGAGCGGTTTCCTGCCAGTTGACTTTGGCTTTCGTGGTGATTTCGCCTGAAATGACCACCAGATCGGTGGTGGTCAGACTTTCGCAAGCCACGCGGCTGTCGGGATCCTGAGCCAGACAGGCGTCGAGAATAGCATCAGAAATACGGTCACAGACCTTATCAGGATGACCTTCAGAAACAGACTCTGAAGTAAACACATGTTCAACTTTGATCTTACTCATATTGGCAAAACTCCTATAAGTTAACAGACTTTTTGTTTTCTATTGAAATTCCGGCAGCTTTTCAGTTGCGGGGCAGCAGCATGGGAACAGGCACGCATCGGCGGTTCTGGCGCCATGCGGCAGCATCATCCCCCTGAACAGCGGGCTTATCTTCGCCGAAGCTCTGAGTTTTCATTCTGCTGCCAGCCACACCGTTTTCCTCAAGAGCGGCGCGGACAGAGTTGGCGCGGCGCTCGCCGAGAGCACGGTTGTACTCTTCGGTACCGCGCTGGTCGCAGTGACCTTCAAGCACAAGAGCCAGCTCAGGATTCTGATTCAGATAAGCGGCAATGGCACGGACTTTCTTTGCTTCAGATTCAACAAGGACATCTGAGTCATAGGCAAAGTAAATAACAGGCATATTCAGACGGTTACCGCTGGGGTCAGCGGGAGTCCAGCCGTCCTTGTCGGCTCCGGCAGCTGCCAGCTCGTTGGGATTATTGGTCCAATTGCTGCCCCCTGCAACCTGAGCGGGAACCTCAGAAACAGGTTCAATAGGGGTTGCTGCTTTGGGGTCTTCAGCAGCCCGGGGCACAGGCTGGGTATTGCCGGCGTTTTCAGCATCCCAGTCGGGGGTACGGGATTTGCATCCGCAGAGAAGAACCATAGTGGAAACAGCTGCAAGCACTCCGAAAAATCCGATACGTTTGAACATTTTCAACTCCTGTTTATTATTAATCAAATGTTTTGTTTGTTCCTGTTATTTTTCATCAAGGAATCTGACGGTTCCCGCATTGCCGTGAGCGGTCAGTTTTTCCATG
>JAGBWB010000212.1 GCA_017629975.1 Lentisphaeria bacterium | reverse complement strand
TTTTGTTGAAGAATTGCTTGCTCTTGCAGCGGCTCCTGAAGAAACCTTGCGCTTTCAGGCAACCTCTTTTCACCTGCAGCCGGGACTGCTGAAACTTTTTTCTGCCTCCGGAGCCGATGAAATAGAATATATTCCGGGCGAACACGAACTTCAGCGCAACGCCCGTTTCGCAAAACACGCAGCTCCTGAGTGCACTCTTGAAAATCCCTGGCTGACAAAACCTTTCCCGCTCCCGGAAAAATACCGTTCCCGGAAATATGTATGCGTTTTCCCCGGCAGCGGAAAGGGAAAAATCTGCTGCTGGCAGCCGGAAAAATGGGGAAAACTGCTCAACTCTTTTGATGCCCCCTTTTATCTCATTACAGGAACTCCGGCAGAAAAAGAGATGATCAACTCCATTCTCCGTCTGCTCCCTGCGGGAAGGGCTGAGGCCGTGACAGATCTGACTCTTGAGGAATTTGCAGGAGTCGTTTCCCACGCCTCCTGTGCGCTGGGCAACGACACTGGGGGGATCCATCTGGCAGCCATGTCGGGAGTCCCCTCTTTAGCCGTTACAGGTCAGGGGCAGCCGGGGTGGTTTCTCCCCTACCCGGATTCTGAATTTCTTCCTCCCGGCGCGGCAGCGCCTCTGGTGGTCACCTCTTCACCACGCAGTTGTGCCAACTGTTTCTGGCGCTGCCCGGCTCTTACGGAAGGCCGATGCCCCTGTGTGGCAGAGATAAGCGTAGAAGAGGTTCAACGCGCCATTGAAAAGAGCAATTTTTCAGCGTTTTTGTAAAAGATCATCTCTTCCTGTTCCGGGGAGAGCTGAAGAGATTTCAAATCTTCAATGGCCCGGCTGTGGCGCCGGGCAGGATAATCGCTGCCCCAGAGAATATTTTCACATCCGTGGTTGAGAATGATCTCACGGGCGGACTCCGCCGAAAGATATCCTATGGAACTTGAAGTATCAAGATAGACGCCCTTTCTGCCCACAAGATGTTTTTTCCCTTCTTCCCAGGCACGATATCCGCCCAGATGCGCGGCGATGACTTTCAGATGAGGCATAAGATCAAGGACTTTTCCCAGACGTTTCGGAGCTGAGTAGTCCTGATAGGGGTCGCCGATGTGAAAGAGCATGGGGAGTGTTTCGCCTGCGGCTTCATAGATCCGGAACATCTTGGGATCATCGATCCTGAAACGCTGAAAATCAGGATGTATTTTCAACCCGCGCAGTCCCATACTTTTCAGGCGTGCGATCTCCCCTGCGGGATCATGAAATTCAGGGTGCATAGTACCGAAACAGACTATGCGCTCAGGATACTGTTCCTGCAAAGAGGCAAGATAATTGTTGACAGGCACCACCTGTTCCGGTTTGGTGGCACACGAAAAGATGGTGCAGCGCCGGACTCCGGCTTCATCCATTGAGGCGATCAAATCCTCATAGACGCCGGAGCCTTCCCATTTGAAACCGTAGTACCCTTCCAGCTGAGCGATGACTTTTTCCGCCACCTGAGGCGGAAAAATGTGGGCGTGGATATCAAAAAATTCCATAAGCGTCAGCAGAAAAACTCTCCGGGAACCTGAAATTTCCCGGTCAGGATCTCAATGATCCGGGCATTTTCCCCCATGAGGATAAGGGTCTCAGACTCAAGTTCGCTCCCGGTGACGCTGCCGTCGGCATCAAGCGTCATGGGGGCGAGGGTCTCAAGTTCATGGAAATCCAATTCTTCGGAGCCATTGAAAATACTGAACTGGTCAGCGGCAGAGAAAGGACCGTTTTTCTGGTCATTGTCCGCAAAGTTGATGTATTTACCATCTTTTCTGGCAGGAGTCCAGCGCAGCACTGCCACTCCCCTTGAAGGATCAAAAGAACCGATAAATTCAGGAGCAGCCGCAGAAGAGATACCGATCTGAAGACGGTTGGGACCGCCCAGATCAAAGCGGAACCACTCTCCTTTGAAGCTCATGCGTTTCAGAGGGTCTCCGTAAAAATCGGTATTGATCCCCTTTTCTGCACCATTGGCACACTTGCCGAATCCGGTGATACCGGCGGCGCCGGGAAGCTGTTCAAGAGACCATGCGGAAATAACGCCTTTATCCAGGGGGCAAGGCTCCGCAAGGGTCAGTGTTTCAAAAGTGCGGTAACGCAGAGCGCTGACGCCGAAATCGCCTGATTCTGCACCTTCGATCCTGCGGCGCAGAGTCACCTGCATGGTGTTGCCGCTGCGGTTGAGAAGAGAAAACTCCTTGCCGATAACAAGAAAGCCTTTACCCTCTTCAATAACACAGTTCTGAAGTTTATTGATCCCCTCCTGAACATACCAATCCCCCTTGGGGGGATAGTTGAAAGCGAAATCGCCCCCCTCAGGAGCGGGCCAGAGGGAGTTGCCTCCCAGATTGTTGAAGTTTTCAGGATCGGGATTTTCCGCAAGATCAGCTTCAAAACGGTGAATAAGAGTCCCTTTGATCTCAGCCATGATCCTGCCCTGCAGGGTGTTGGAAACAAGAATATTGCCATCACCGCAGGGAATACGGATCAGTTGCGGATCGATTTTTTCAAGACGTTCAAGTTTGGTCATCATAATTTCATTTCCTTAAAAAGTAAAGCCACGATGTATTGTCAGGTTC
>JAGBWB010000211.1 GCA_017629975.1 Lentisphaeria bacterium | reverse complement strand
ATCGGTGTTGCAGGCAAAGACATTTTGTTAGAATATAATCCAGACGTTTATGAACTTTTAGATTTGAACATGGGAAAATGCGATATGTGCGTTGCCGCTAAAGCTGATTTTGTTGACGATAGGTCAAAAACTTTAACCGTTGCAACAAAATTTACAAACATTGCAAAAGCGCACTATGCGGCGAAAGGGCGGGATATTGAAATCGTACACCTGAACGGCAGCTTAGAAATCGCGGACCAACACCATGACTCTTGACGAGATAGAGGCTGCGCGTGATCTTTCCCGTCTGCTGGATATGACTTACAATCATAAAAAGCTCCATGGACTCTTTGGAGTTCTTCAGGAAGAAAAAGCCGATCTTGTTCCGGCGCTGCTCAAATTTTTCCATGAGTCAGGCGGGAGTTCCGCAGCGGTGTGGGATTTGAAAAAGCGTTTTCTTTTTCTGGCGGATTTCTGCCGTGTCTGTCATCTGGCAAAAAGTGAAAAATATCTGGCGTATTTGTGGCTTCTTGCGGGGTTTCCTCCGGAACAGGGCGCCGACAGTTTTTCAAGGAAGAGTTCCGGAGTTCCTGCCGGAGCTGAATTGTTGTCGGGTGATCCCCGCTGTGCCGGGGCGCGTGAAACCCGTTATTGGAGTTTTGCCGCAGAAGAGGGACTCTATATTCTGGCATACAACCGTACCTGTTCGTTGAATGGTCCGGCTGCCGTCTGGAAAGTCAAAAAGGATTACCCGGAACGGGACTTGAACCCGTAAGCCTTGTGGGCGACAGATTTTAAGTCTGTTGCGTCTGCCGATTCCGCCATCCGGGCTTGTGGATGAATGACGCGTCAATTAAACACGCTTATATAAAATAACTGCTCAAGAGTGATTTTTCCACCCCGAATCGTAAAAAAAAGTGATTTTTTTTCACTTGAGGCTTGATTTTATGCCGTTTTGGTGATATTTTATAAGACGTGATTTGTAATTAAAACAATTAACATAAAATCAGAGGTGTTATCATGGCTCATAAAAAAGGTCAGTCCAGCAGCCGCAACGGTCGCGACAGTAATCCCAAATTTCTCGGTATCAAAGCCTTCGGCGGCGAAACTGTGAGCGCCGGTTCCATCATCGTCCGTCAGCGCGGCACCCGTTTCCGTCCCGGCAACAACGTTGGTTGCGGCCGCGACTACACTCTGTTCGCTCTCTGCGACGGAACTGTGAAGTTCTACAAAGATCAGCGCAAGGTTGAAATCATCCCCTGCGCAGAGTAATCTGCTCCAGGCAATCAACTTTGTCAATGGGTGAAGAACATTTCGCTCCAACAGTTTTGAACTGCTGAAACTTCCCTGACCGGGGAGCTTTGTTGGAATGTTTTTCAGTTCACCCCAAGAAGACCCCGGCGAGTTCAGGACTTACCGGGGTTTTTCGTTATCAGAAAAAAGAGTCCTTTGCCTTGCAGTTGCAAAAGGCAAGCCCTTTCAAAAATAAAAGGAGTTTTTCCAGATGTTTGTTGATCGCGCAACCATTTCGGTCAAAGCCGGTGACGGCGGTAATGGCTGCTGCAGTTTCCGCCGGGAAAAGTTTGTTCCCAAAGGCGGCCCTGACGGCGGCGACGGCGGCAACGGCGGCGATGTGATCCTGATCGCCTCTGCCAATGAACAGAATCTGACCCCCTTTGCTTATCAAACCCGCTATCAGGCGAAAAACGGTCCCAACGGACAGGGCGCCGATTGCCATGGACGCAATGCTCCCCCCGTAACCATCAAAGTGCCCATCGGTACCATCATCACCGATGAGGAAACAGGCGAACTTGTGGCGGATCTTGATGAAGAAGGCAAAAGCGTTATCGCTGCCAAAGGCGGCAGAGGAGGCAGAGGTAATGCCCGTTTCGCTTCAAGCGTCAACCGGGCGCCCCGGCGCTGCGACCCCGGCGAAGAGGGGGAGGAACGCAGACTCCATATGGAGCTGAAAACCATTGCAGACGCAGGTCTTGTGGGATTTCCCAATGCTGGTAAATCCACCCTTATAAGCACCGTTTCCGCCGCCCGTCCCAAGGTGGCGCCTTACCCCTTTACCACGCTGCATCCTGTGGTGGGTATCGTTGAATATTCCGACTATCACCGGATCTCCATGGCGGACATCCCCGGACTCCTTGAAGGCGCGCACCGCAATGTGGGGCTGGGACACTCTTTCCTCAAGCACATCGAACGGACCAAACTCCTGATCTTTGTGCTGGATATGGCAGGAGTGGACGGCAGAGATCCTGTGAACGATCTTAAAGTCCTGCGCGATGAACTTGAGCACTATATGCCCGGTCTTGAAAAGCGCAGCTCCCTGATCGTTGCCAACAAGATGGATCTTGAGGGCGCTGAAGAAAACCTTGAGCGTCTGCGTCAGGAGCTTTCTGCTGAACCTGTTGAGATCGTCCCCCTTTCCGCAGGCATGAATGAGCTGGGCGAATTCCGCGAAAAGCTCAGAAGTGCCGTTGAGATTGCCAGAAACCGTTATTACTGATAAGGTGAGAGAAATGCATAATCCTTTCAAAGAACTGCCTCAAAAGGTAGGGGAACTCCACAGTTCGCCCATTATGCGCCGCTATGAGGGGAATCCTATTCTGACCGCTGAAGGTTTTCCCTATCCAGCCACGCTGGTTTTCAACGCCGGTGTCGCAAAGTTCCGTGACCGTTACTACATCGCCCCCCGTGTGGATCACTTTGCCCCTGATTATTCACGCCCTGCACTGAACATCATCACCGCTTTCGGTTACAGTGATGACGGGATCCACTTCACCATGGAAAAAGAACCCATCCGGGTCCACTACAAAGGTCAGATCCTGCCCTGGGTCTGCGACTCCCGTCTGACAGTGCTTGAAGGTGAACTTTATTTGAGTTTCTGCTTTGAAAATCAGCACTCCGAGCGCCCCGGCATCGCCCGGTGGAGAGGGGAGGGCACCGACTTTGACGCCGTCTGCATCGGGATCCCCCAGCAGCGCAACATGATCGTATGGCCCGAAAAGGTCAACGGTTATTATATGCGTTTGGAGCGTCCCTCCAACCAATACAGAGAACCTTTCCACATCTGGTACAGCAAGTCCCCCGACTTGCGTTTCTGGGGTGACGCTGAACTGCTTCTGGGGTGTGAAGATGTTCCCTTTGCCAACTGCAAGATCGGCGGCGGAGCGCCTCCTTTGAAAACCGACCGGGGCTGGCTGCTCATTTTCCACGCTGTGGATACGGATCCCGACCGCGCCACGGATGTGCCTGCCTGCAAAGGGTGGAACAAGCGTTACACCTGCGGTGCCGCTCTCTTTGATCTTGAGGATCCCTCCAAGCTCATCGCCATCACCAAACAGCCTCTTCTTGCGGCAGAAGCCTCATACGAGACCGATCCGGGGCAGTGGTTTGTGAACAACACCATCTTCCCCTGCGGCGCGGTCCTTATGGATGACAATAACACTTTGCGTATCTATTACGGCTCCTGCGACTACTCCACCAATCTGGCGGAGACCACTCTTGAAGAGCTGTGGAGCGTCATGACTCCCTGTTCCCGCATGGCGGAGTACGCAACTGTTCCATTCCGCATTGAGGAGTGGAAAAAGTAATTTTTCTCCATGAAAAAAAACGCCGGAACTGTCTGACAGTTCCGGCGTTTCGTTTTGAAACAGATTTTCAGTTGAAAAGTGTCTTCAGTGTCTTGCAGGTCTTGACGGCAAGCTCTTCATCGGGAAGAACCATGTCGGGCAGACGGCTGAAGGGGACCATTTCGGCGGTCAGCGCCCCCTGATAATTGATGGCTTCAAGGGATTTCTGAACAGCGGCAAAGTCCACCATGCCTTCCAGCAGATCATCTCCGAAACCGTGGAGTCCGCCGGCACAGTCGCTTTCGGCAAAGTTCTTGACGTGGATCGCCATGACCTTTTCCTGCAGGAGCTCAATGTAATCCTGAGGACGGCAGTAGATGCAGCAGTTGGCAAGGTCAAAGTAGATGCCAACTTTCTTTGAGGTGAACTGATCCAGGAAAAGTTTCCACTCCATGGGGGAGAAGAGGAAACGGTTCCAGACATTTTCAAGAGCCAGATTCACATTGAGTTCTTCGGCAAGGGCGGTCACTTCGTCAATGGAGCGTTTGGAGTTTGCCCACACATCTTTATAACTGACCACAGGACGGGATTCATCCCACGGAACTCTGGAGTTGCCGGGGATCACCAGAATGGTCTCAACTCCCATCCAATGGGCAATTTTGATATATTTGCGGGTAAATTCAACTGCCTGCGCTCTTTCGGCTTCATCAGGGGAACTCAGAGAGCAGCCCCAGTAATATCCTGTTGCCATGGTTCTGAGGCCGACCTTCTTTTCAGCGGCGTAAGCTGCGATTTTTTTGCACTCCGCTTCGGTGATGTCAGGGGAGATGCAGTCGCCCACGGTGAACTCAACACCATCAAGTCCCTGTGCAGAGGCAAAGTCAATGAATTCATAAGGAGTTTTTTCTCCTGTGAATCCGCCGTAAACCCAGTAATTGAGAGCCTTATACATATTCAATCTCCAAAGTTTTGCCGCAGTCAGCGGCGTTGATTTCAGTCAGAGCAATGACCACACCGTCAAAAATGGTATCGGGGGTCTGGAACTTGTCAGGAGTAATACCGTCACGGACACAGTCTGTAAAGTATTTCAGCTCCCGGTGCCACCCTGTGGGCATGGCAGGATCCCCCGTGTCAGGCGTTTCAATTTTGCCGTCGTCCCAGTAGATATGGAATCCGGAGTGATCAAATTTAAGCGTCGCCTTTTCACAGACGATCTGGAAACTCATTTCAAAAGGCACCTGAGGCGCCGCGCACCAGCCGCATTCAGCAGTGATGAAGCGCTTGTCGCCCATATTGTAGGAGGTGAAGATGTGGTCGTGGGTGTCTTTGGTCACAGCTCCGCGCAAACCGATGCTGGTGACGCTGACGGGACGCCCGAAAAGATAGCGGATGAAATCACTGTCGTGCAGATGGGTGTCATAAGCAACTCCTGCAGAAAGTTCATCGTTGAGATACCAGTCTTTCCAGGAGTTTCCATGGACTCTGGGGGAAAGACGGCGGAAATTGGCGGTCAGAACTTTTCCGGTGACGCCTGAGTCAAGGATCTTTTTGGCGGCATCGTATTCGGGCCAGGCTCTGACGCACATACCGATGTTGATGAAACTTTTGCTTGCGGCGATCTTTTCTTTCAGGCGGCGCAGTTCATCCAGGTTGCGGCAGAGAGGCTTTTCGCAGAAAACATGGATCCCCTTTTCAAGACCGGCGATAATAAGATCGGTATGCCAGACAGTGGGAACGCAGATGTCCACCATGTCAAGGTCGCACTTTTCAATCATTTCAAAGCCGTTGTCAAAGACTTCAACTCCGGT
>JAGBWB010000210.1 GCA_017629975.1 Lentisphaeria bacterium | reverse complement strand
CGATCATAAAGCAGCGCAGAGGCATTTGCCAGATTTGCCGTTTTGCGTGACAATCCTGTCCCTGCGGTTCTGATAGAAGCGGGTTTCATGACCAATGCCGCCGAAGAAAAGCGGCTTGTTGATCCCCGTCACCGCAAGAACGCCGCTGCTGCCGTTGCAGCCGCCGTTACCGCTTACGCCCGCAAATCAGAAGGACGCTGAACAAAAAAGTAAATTCATTCATGCTCCGGAACATTTTCAGAGTGTTCCGGAGTTTTTTTACGCCCGGCAAGGACCACAGAGATGAGTCCGCAAAAAACCAGCACCATGCCGAGAAGATTGAAAAGCGTCAGCTTTTCACCCAGAAGCAGAAATGAACCCGCCATGGTGAAAACGGGGGTCAGGTTCTGGGTCAGAAGCAGTTTCCACATTTCGCACTGTTTCAGGGCAACGCCCCAGGCGATGTAGGCAAGAGCTGAAGGAAAAACTGCCATAATGATGACTCCGCCCCACGCCTCAAAAGAAGAGGGCAGAATAAGTGCCGGAGCAGCAGGTATCATCACCAGCATCGCCATAATGCCTGATATCAGTTCGCACCATCCGGTCATGACAAGGGAATCCCCGCCGGACTCCATCAGCGCCTTGGTACAGCGGGATCCGGTGATCCAGGTGATGGCGGCGGCAATACAAAAGAGCTGACCGATCAGCCTGCCGCCATCATAGATGAATCCCGCAGGCGTCAGGATATTCAACACCATCAACGCACCCGCAGCGGCAATGGTCACAGAGAAAAATTCGTTCTTGGAGCTTTTCAGCATGAAAAGATTCCAGAACGCCATAAGTATCACAGGCCCGGAGTCGACCAGAAGCGCTCCGGCAGTGGCAGTCACACTCTTCTGACCTGTAAAAGAGAGAAAACTGGTCAGCAGATAAAGCTGCAAAGCAGTCCCCAGCACCAGAAAAAACTGGCGCTTTGAATTGAACCACAGAGGGCGTTTGGTCACCCATCCCACGCCGAGAACGATCAGCCCGCCGATAAAAAAGCGCAGTGCCGTCAGGGTCAGAGGATCAATTCTTTTTGCCCCTCCCCCCAGAAGAAATCCAGCTGTCACAAAAGCTGAACTCCACAAAAATGAGGCGATCCCGGCAAGGAACATCCCCTTCAAGTCTTTATTGCCCATCTTTGATAAAACTCCTGTGTACCGCTTTATCATTGTAAGGATCTTCCGGAGCGGCAAGCTCCTGCGGTGTATATCCGGAAAAAATCTTTTTAACAGTTACTTTACCCTCTTCCCTGACAAAAGCGATCCGCCATGTCCGGTAGGCAAGGATCTGTTCCCCCCCCGGCACGCCTGAAAGACGCTGGCGCCCGGGATTCCCGGTTTGAAGCGTCAGCTGTATTCTTGCCACATCCGCAAGATCCGGTCCGCCGCAATCAAGAAGACGCATAAGCTCTTCTGAAACACCGGGAGCAAAGGCAAGTTCCGGCACAGGCGGCACCTGATCCCGCCATCCCGCTCTGGAACCGGGGAAGGAGTCTGCTTCAGGGATATAGGGTTTTATGTCAAGGATGGGCGTTCCGTCAAGAAGATCAAAGTTCTTTATATGGAGCTTCAACCCTTCTATTTTCACCAGTTCCACCGCCGAAAGTCCGATGGGGTTGGGACGGTAGGGAGAACGGCTGGCAAAAAGTCCCACCTTGCGGTCAATGCCGTAAGGGGGAAGAACTTTGGGTTTCCAGCTGCTGTTCCGGTCAAAGACGAAAAGAAGCCAGATGCGTTCAAATCCGGAAAGATCCTCAAGGGCCTGTTCATAGTTGCAATGGGGAAAAAGTTCAATAAATCCCTCATTACGGGCATAGACACCCTGCCGGGGCGCCTGCTGGGGAAACTCCCCGCCGCCCCGCACGATCCCAATAGGTTTGAAGTTGTAACTTAATTTGTCCATTTCATAAAATAATACAACCGTTGAAGTATTTCAAATCATATCCTGCCGGAAAATCCTTTATTTTACACTCTTTCTCCGTTTTCGCTCCGGCGGCACCGGAAAAAAAGTTCTCATTTTTCACCTTTCGGGACTTGACAATTACTCTCAAATGGAGTATAGTCTTTTTTAGACATGATAAACAAATATTCATCAATGATAAAAAAGGAGTTGTTTTTTATGGCTATCATGACCCGTGATTTCAACAGCGTTGACCTGAGTGATCCCAAGGCTGCGGCGCTGGCAGTGAAACGCAAAGCCCTTGAACTGGGCGCCGACGCCGTAGGTATCGGCAACATTGAACGCTGGGCAAATTCCCCCCTCCAGATGGATCCCCGCCAGATCATGCCCGAGTGCAAAAGCATTATCGGCATGGTGTTCCGTGTGGAACGGGGAAGTTTGAGAGGTGTTGAAGAAGGAACCTACTTCAGCAACTACTCCGCCATGGGATACGGCGGTATCACCTATCTCTATATGCCCATGACCGTTATCAATCTGAGCAAATTTATTGAAGATCAGGGCTATGAAGCGATCCCCATGGGACACCAGAGCGACTGGCGTGCCATCAGCAACAACGGCGCTCTCAAGAAAAACTTCAGCCGTCCCGTCCGCCCCGGACAGGCTCATCCTGACATCATGGTCCACCTGCGTATCGCCGCTTACCTGTGCGGTCTGGGCGAAATCGGATTCAGCAAGATGTTTCTGAGTCCCCAGTTCGGTCCCCGCTGCCGCGTGGGTATCATCCTGACCGACGTGGAACTTGAACCCGATCCCATCTACGACGGTCCCCAGCTCTGCAACCGCTGTATGGCTTGCGTCAAAGCCTGCCCCGGACAGTGTTTTGACCCCGAAAAAACCGTCAAGGTCGATCTGGCAGGTCACGAAGTGGAGTGGGCTGACATTGACATTGACAAATGCGGTATCGCTTTCACCGGAACCAAATACACCGGCGTCGTTCAGGATGATCCCTATTTGCAGGGCAACCCCAACGACACTGTTCCCGCCGAATGGTCTCCTTTCCGTCACAAGCCTGTCTCCCTCTACAAGACAGGACAGGCAGTCTGCGGTGCAAGAGGATGTACCCGTGCCTGCATGATCTCTCTGGAAAACCGGGGCGTTTTGCAGAACAAATTCAAGGATAAATTCCGCCGCCGCCCCGTCTGGAGCGTGGATTGGAGTACCCCTGATGAAGCGGTAACTGATATCAAGTTCGCCGAAGAGAAGAAAAACGAAGCGGATTGATCTTTCATGCCTCATTCTGATCTTGTCCAATCCCTCCTCAAGGGATTGGATATTTTACAGCTCATCTCCTCAAATCCTGAGGGGATGAGACTCAATGAGCTTGCCGGGATTTCAAAGCTCAAAAAGCCTACGCTCCACAATCTGCTCAGGACCCTTGCCGCAAGAGATTTTGTGACCAAAGATCCTCTCAACCGCTACCGGCTCGGTGACACTCTGCTGCAAATCGCACAGGCGGCGGGCAAAAATGATATTGAAGAGTCGCTGCGCAAAGAACTTCTGCGCCTTGCCGCACTTTTCCCCGATCACGTCATCACCTTTTCCACCATCAGAAACAGCCGGATCAAGTGCATCATGCGCATTTCCCCCGACCAGCCTGAAGTGGTCCAGAAGCCTGCGGAGCAGTTTTTCATGCCTTACACCTCGGTAACAGCCATCGCTCTGCAGGCTGCCAGCCGGGAGCTGGGGGCGGAACTTGAGAAACACTTCCCATTTGATGAATTCGGCATAGGCAAATGGGGTTCCGAAGAGAAATTCAAGCAGCTGAAACAACAAGTTTTGAAAGATGGTTTCTGCTGCCAGATCACTTCTAAAAGAAGCGCTGCGGCATTTATCATGCCCGATAATCTGGTGCTTGGATTCAGTATTCCCCGGCCCATGGTGAACATTCTTGACCGGTACAGCGCCGCAGCTCGTGAAGTCCGTCGTGCCGTGTGGAAAAAATAAAAAAATATTTCAAATCCGCCTTGTATTTTCCCCTCTCCGGGAATATTGTATGGGAAAGCAATTTTTTCTAAGGAGACGATCATGGAAGATTTGAAAATAAAAGTCAGCTGTACCCCTCTTTCTCATTTGTGCAGCGTCAACGAAGCGGTGACGTTCCACATTACAGCCAATCAGAATGTTCCCCTTGAAGCAGTCATATCGATTGACGGTGAAACCATCCTTGAAAAATGTACCGTAACAGCTCCTGCAAAGCTGACAGCCTCTCTGCCGTTCCCCGGTTTTCTGCGCTGCACGGTGACTTCAGGTGAAACAAAAGCCGAATGCGGTGTCGGCGTGGATCCCGATCAGATTACAACGCTGATGCAGGAGCCTGAAGACTTTGATGCCTTCTGGGAAAAATCTTTCAAAGAACTTGAAGCGATCCCCGCTGATTTCCGCATGACGCCCTGTGACCCCATTGAAGGATTTGATATTTTCCGCATTGATTGTGCCAACGTGGATGGGTTGCGCTTTTATGCCATGCTCGCCCTGCCTCAGAATAAAGAGAAAAAAGCTCCCCTCATGGTCATGTTCAGCGGAGGCGAAGCCTATATCTCAGAAGAATCGTTCCGCTCCATTCCCCACGGGACCCGTGAGCAGATGGGGGTTGAATGTGCCGTACTTCTTTTCCAGCTGCCTCCCTATCCGCCAATGGTAAAAAGTGAAGATTGCAAGAAAAGGCACGAAGAGTTTCTTAAAGAGATCGGACTCAGGCGCTATGTTTACTACGGTCTGGATTCGCCAAAAAAATTCTATGCATACCCTGCGATCCTCGGTTCCCTCAGACTTCTTGACATCGTGGCGGCACGGGATGATATCAACTCCAATGCCATTATCTACTCAGGAGCAAGTCACGGCGGCGGATTCGGTTTGTACTACTGCTGTTTTTCCAAACACATCAAAGCCGCTTTTTGCGGTGTCCCGAACTTCGGGGACATTGCAGGCTTTCTTGCCGGCAGGCACACGACTGACTCCAACGCTCCTGAATTCCGGGGACATGTGGAAACACGCAAGTACTTTGACAGCGCTTTCTGTGCCAGACGGATCACTGTTCCGGTCTTCATCGGCGTAGGATTCGTTGACTCCGCCTGTGCCCCTACAGCTGTCTATGCCATCTACAACAATCTTGCCGGACCAAAGATGATCTACAACAAAATCAACAATGGACATGGCGACGCACCGGGAGATTACAGACCGATATACCAACGGTGGCTGGCTGAGCGTCTCAAAGAACTTCTGACTGAAGAGGAAATATGACTTTTCTTCTCTGCCTGACAGCTTGAAAAAGCCTCCTTTTGCAAGTATATTATAAGAAATACCTTTTGTGCAGAAAAATGTGATCGGAGCAATTTATTTATGCGGACAGAAATATTCCTGGCATTACGCCATTTGCGCCCCCGGCGCAGCGCAGTGTCGCTTATAACGCTGACCAGTCTCATCGGCGTGATCCTCGGCGTTACGGTGCTGATGGTGGTTCTGGCAGTCATGACCGGTTTTACCGAAAGAATGAAACAGAAACTGGTGGAAACTCAGGCCCATTTTCAAATCGATGACCGCGCCTATGTCATCAGCGATCCTCAGAAAATCGTGGAAACCGTCAAAAAACACGGCGGCCGTGCCTGTCCTGTCATGCAGGGCCCCGTTCTTGCCCAATATAACAACTCCCTTGATCCCGGCGTCATGATTTTCGGAGTCCAGACCGAAGATTTGAAACAGCAGTTCGACTGCAAAGCCATGCTCAAAGAGGGGGAACTTGACTTTGAGGGCAGAGGTTTGGTCATCAGCCGCGAGATCGCCAGACGCTGGGGTATGAGAGTGGGCGACAAAGTCATGATCCACTCTGCCAAAAAATTGACCGGTCTTGTCACTTTTGTCAAAGGCGGCGGAGTCAAACTCAACGACAAGGCTTCTGCCTATCTGCCCACAGAGTTTACCATCAAAGGCATCTACGAAGTCGGAAAATATGACTTTGACCGGATGGTGATCTTCTGCGATATTGACGCAGCGGCTGAGCTTTTCAACTTCAACTGGGGCACAGCCAGCGCAGTTCTCGGCTGGGGACCGGATCCTTTCAAACAGGAAAAGCTCCTCAGCAAACTCAGAGAAGAGCTCTTTGCCTACCGGGTCGTTTCGTGGGAGGAACAGAATCAGCAGCTGCTGGGCGTTCTTGCCGTGGAAAAACGCATGATGTTCTTTCTGCTGATCTTCATCGTTCTGGTGGCGGCATTCAGCATCGCCAACACCCTGATCACCTCCATCTACCAGAAGACCCGTGAGATCGGTATGCTCAAAGCTCTGGGCATGACCGACAGGGGCGTTACCATGGTTTTTGTGCTTCAGGGATTTTTCATCGGACTTATCGGCAGCATCGCCGGAGTTGTCACCGGTTCTCTTGTCATTGCCTTCCGCAACGATATTCTGGAGCTTGCTTCAAAGATCTCAGGCACTGAACTTTTCCCCAAGCGTTTTTATTACTTCAGCGATCTTCCGGCAATGATCGTCCCTGAAGATGTGATCTTCATTGTGGTTTCCAGCGTCATCCTGTGTACCCTGGGAGCGCTGCTCCCGGCACTCCGTGCCGCGCGGCTTGATCCGGCTGACGCATTGCGTTATTGATCTTTTTAAGGAAAGCAGAATATGGCTGATAAAAATATTGTCACACTCCGCGATGTCCACCACGGATATCTCATCGGCAAAAAACGCGTGGAAGTGCTCCACGGCGTTGATTTTGCCTTTCCGGAAGATAAATGGTGCTGTATCCTCGGTGCATCCGGCAGCGGCAAAACGACGCTCCTCAACCTCATCGGTGCCCTGGAAAAGTGCGACTCAGGCACCATTGAAGTGGATAACAGAGATCTGTCGCAGATGAGCCGCAGCGAATGTGCCAAATTCCGGGCAGGCAGTATCGGATTCATCTTTCAATCCTACTGTCTTCTTCCTGAATTGAGCATCAGGGAAAACGTGATGATCGCAGCAAGGCTCAACGGAACTTCTGCGAAAGAGGCCGCAGAGAAAACCGATTCTCTGCTGGATAAGGTGGGATTATCCCACCGCAAACATCACCGGCCTGCGGAACTTTCAGGCGGCGAACAGCAGCGCGCCGCTGTGGCAAGGGCGCTCATCAACGATCCGGCACTGCTTCTGGCAGATGAACCCACCGGCAACCTTGATGAAGAGACAGGCAATGCCATCATGGAGCTTTTCTGCTCCCTGCGTGCCGAAAGGGCAAAGCCCCTTTCCATCATCATGATCACCCACAACCGTGATCTCTGCCGTTATGCCGATCTGACTGCGGAGCTTTCAGGCGGCAAACTCAACTGTAAAAATTGATATTCAATTCTTATTCCAAGGATAAAAAGATAAAATGAATGGAAAATATGTTTTCGGTCCTCTGAACTCCAGAAGACTCGGTAAATCCCTGGGGGTTTCCCTGATTCCTCCCAAGACCTGCCAGCTTGACTGTATCTATTGCGAAGCCAAAGCGACGACAAATCTCACCTGCTGCCGCAAAGAATATGTCCCCACTGCGGAAGTGATCCGCGAACTGGATGAAGTGCTTGCACAAAAACCTGAGCTGGACTATATCACCTTTTCAGGTGCAGGAGAACCCATGCTCCACTCCGGGATCACTGCCATTATCAGTCACATCAAAAACAGACACCCTGAGTACAAGCTCTGCCTGCTGACCAACGCTGTGGCCCTTGAAGATGAATCTCTGTGGCAGGATATCAATAAAGCGGATTTGATCGTTCCCTCCTTTGACGGCTCCAATGAGGCGGAGTTCAAAGCCATCAACCGTCCTGAAGCAAGCATTGACTTTGACCGTTTCGTTCAGAAGTTTACAGCCTTCACAAAACAGTGCAGCTCAACTGTGAAGCTGGAGCTTTTCATCGTTCCCGGTATCAATGATTCAGATGACTCCATCGCCCGCTTTGCCGCTCTGCTCAAAGAGATGCGTCTTGACTCCATTGAACTCAACTCCCTTGACCGTCCCGGAACTGTGGAAAATATCCCCCTCCCCGACGGGGAGACCTTTGAGCGTTTCATCAAGGCCCTTTCTCCCATCGCCCCCTGTGCCGCCATCAGGCGTACAACTCCCCGCAGCAGCAATGAGCGCAGATGGCCTCAGAAATCTTATTTCAGAGCAGAGATCGACGCTCTTGAAGGCTACGCCCCCGGCGAACAGCCCAAATTCACCAATCTGGTGAAACTCAACACCAACGAAAATCCCTGGCCCCCCTCCCCTGCGGTGGAAAAGGCGTGGCGGGAGTTCGACTGGAAACGTCTCAACCGCTATCCTGACCCCTGTGCTGACAAACTCAGAGATGCTTTTGCCTCAGTCAACGGTGTCAAACGCGAAAATGTCATTGTCGGCAACGGTTCAGATGATCTGCTGACCATGATTTTCCGTGCATTCACCTCTCCTGAACTGCCGGTGGCAATTCCGGAACCCACCTATTCTCTTTATCCTGTCCTTGCCGCCATGCAGGGCGCAAAAGTGATCAAGATCGCTCTTGACGAAGATAAAGACTTTGATCTGCCCGGTGACTTTCTTGCTCAGGCGGAGGGCGCCAATCTGCTGATTTTCCCCCGTCCCAATGCGCCTACCGGCAACGCCTTTGCCAAAGAGGATGTCCGCCGTCTCTGCCGTGAATTCAACGGCATCGTAGTCATTGATGAGGCCTATGGAGATTTCAGCGCCGACAACTGTATGGAGTTTGCGCTTCAGTTCCCCAATGTCCTTGTTATGCGTACAATGTCCAAGAGCTATGGTCTCGCCGGTCTGCGTCTGGGATACGCAGTGGGCGCCAAAGAACTGATCGACGGGCTTATGAAACTCAAAGACTCCTACAATGTGGATATGATCAGTCAGGTTATTGCCGAAGCGGCATTCCTGGACCGGGAATACTTCAACGCCCGTTGTGCGGCGATCAAAGAACAAAGAAGCGCTCTTGCTTCACAGCTTGCCGCCTTGAACTTCAGGATCATCCCCTCTGAAGCCAACTTCCTTTTCGTTTCCCCCCCGGATGGTGACGGAGAACGCTGTTTCAAACTGCTCCGCGAAGCTGCCGTTGTGGTGCGCTATTTCCCCAAGGCCGCCGGCGGTAAGTATGTCAGGATCACCATCGGCACTCCCGAAGAGTGTGCCAGACTTATGGAGATCCTCACCCCTGTCTATGGAAAATAAGAAAAGGGCAGCCGGATCATGATCAAATTTTCTGTCAGCCGGGTTGAAAAAGAACCCATTCTTCTTGAAGGCACTGAGGGCCCCGAATTCTGGGCGCTCCCTGAAAATGACCCTTATACATCTGATGAAGAAGTTGAGTATGAACTTCAAGTCAGATCCGCCGCAGGTTCCATACTGGTCACAGGCTGGGTCAGAGGAACCGTTAATGCTGTCTGCGGCAGGTGTCTTGAGCCTGTCACCATGGAAATCTCCGCTGAAGATATTGAACTTTATTATGCAAAATCCGATATCCATGAGGAGGAACTTGATATCACTGCCGATGTCCGGGATGAGCTGCTCATAGAGCTCCCCATGAATCCCCTTTGCAGCGATGAGTGCGAAGGTTTGTGTCCTGTCTGCGGCGTCAACCGCAACAAAACAGAGTGCCAATGCTCCCGGCAGGGAAATCTGGCATGGGGAGCCCTTGACTCTATTGTAACTGAGGAAAAATAAGGTCTGAAAAAATGAGTGAGATCGAAAATTCAGACGGCAAGGGATACTGGCTCAAAAATGTGATCCTGATTACCATTGCCCAGTTTTTCGCTCAGGTGGCTTTCTGCTCTGCAATGACTTTCATACCCTTCTGGTTCAAAGATCTGGGGCATATTACGGATCAGGGAGAGCTTTCCATGTATGTCGCCATCTACAACATGGCGGGCAATTTGAGCTTCTGTATCTTTGCTCCCATCTGGGGCGTTCTGGGAGACCGTTACGGCAGAAAAATGATGCTGCTGCGCGCCACTCTCGGCGGAGCCATTCTGACGCCGCTCATGGCATTTATCGGCAATCCTGAGCTGATGATCGTCCACCGTCTGGCGCTGGGCGGTCTGGTGGGAACTGTTACAGCGGCACAGACTCTTATTGTTTCCACGACGCCGCAAAAACATCTGACCATCTCACTCGGAGCAGCCTCAGCCGGAATGTTTGCAGGAATCATGGGCGGACAGTTTCTGGGAGGTGAAATGGTCAGCCGTTTCGGCTTTTTCCAGACATTTATCTGGGGAGGTGTTCTGCTTGCTGTAAGTACAGTGCTGATTCTTTTTACTAAAGAGGATTTCCATCCTGTCATACACAAAAGATCACCCCACCGCCGCAGATTTCAGATGCCGAAGTTCGGGAAAGCCGGTTTGCTGCTGCTGCTTTTTATTTTCATGGGATTTTCCAGAGATATTGACGGTCCCTTTCTCCCCCAGCTGGTCATGGAGGTTGAAACAAATTCCAAAGAAGCGCTCCGCTGGACCGGGTGGATCAACGGTCTGTGTGCTCTGGGAGGAATGCTTTCAGGTTTGATCCTGGGATATGCGGCAAGCAAGATATCTCTGCTCAAAGTATTGACCTTTGTCATTGCCGCAGCGGGATTCATGCGTATTCTCCTTGCCTTTGCCCCCAGCAGCGAGATCATATTGGTTGAACGTTTTATCCAAGTCCTTGCCGCAGGCGGCATGGAACCCATGTTTCAGGCGTGGCTGGCAGGGATCTCCCGTCCCCGCAATCACAGTATGATGCTGGGGTGGTCGGCGACGGCACGCTCCACAGGCTGGGTGACGGGTTCTCTGGCAGGGGGTGGTCTGGCCGTACTGTTCGGCGGAGTCCACGGATTGTTTCTGGTTTCAGGCGTCCTCTACTTCCTGATGCTCCCTGCAATGAGCTGGGTCGCAAAACGGGTGCCCCCGCCGGTTCTCGTGACCAAAAAGAAAAGGGCATAACCGGGAATGAACACGGCAAGATTCTGCGTAATTCTGTTTTTTTTCGGCGCGGCATTCATCTGCTGCGCCGTAAAAGGCTGCCGTCTTGCCGGACCTGACCGGGAAAAAATCCTTGCACGGGGCGAGAAAATCGCCAGAGTGTGGCGCCATCTGCCTGCCCGGCGCGGCAGGATCCTTGACAAAAACGGCAAAGTTCTTGTCTGGAGCGAGCTTTATTGCGACTTGCACTACAACAAATCCGGAGCATACGAACTCAGTGAAGACGAACAGCAGACCCTTATTGAACTTTTCGGAAAAATTGATTTTGACGTCCCTCCCTCAAAACCTCTGCGCCGCCACTTGCGCCCTGACGAACTCATCGCTCTTGAAGAGCTCCTTCAGAAAGGAGCGCCCCTGCGTATTCTGGTCAGACATGAAAGACTTCTCTGCGACTCGGACGCGGTGAGGACTCTTGCCGGAAAAACTGAACTCAGGAACAATGTTCAATACGGCATCAGCGGCTGGGAGTTGCAAAATGAACTGCTGCTGCGGGGCGTCCCGGGACGCTATTCAGTCCTCATAGACCGTTTCGGCAACTATATGCCCAAAAGTTTCAAACTGGGCTCCCCCCCCTCTGACGGCAAGGATCTGAAACTTCCGGAAACTCTTGAAGAGATAGAGCAGAAATTCAAAGAGGGCAAAGAGTTATGAAAATGTCACTGCGCGGAACCGTTATTTTTTCCATGATATTGCTCACTTTTTTCGGACTTCTGACGATCTTGAGTTCACAAAGTGAAACACATGCCCCCTATTATCTTTTTTTGCGCCAGCTTCTCTCTTTCGGGGCGGCAGTCGGTTTGATGTTCCTCTGCGGCACCATTCCCTTTGCATTCTTCCGCAGAAACGGTCTGCTTCTTGCCGGGATCTCTTTTCTCGCAGTGCTGGGACTGCCGTTTCTGGGAAGCCGCATCAACGGTATGTGCGGCTGGTTCCGGTACGGCGATTTCAGTTTGCAGCCCACTGAAATCGCCAAGGCTTTCTTTCTGCTGGGACTGGTTGTGATCCTCAAACACTCCGGCAAAGAAAGTTACCGCTTTTTCGCCGGACTCGGCTACACGCTCTGTTGGATAGGCGCTATTGTCATACAACCTGATTTCGGAACATCATTCATCTATTTTTCCCTCTTCCTGACTTTGATTTTTATCACAGGGATACGGTGGCGGTGGCTGATCGGGTGCGCTCTGCTTGCCGCAGGGGGAGCGGCGGCTTTTATCCACCTGCATCCTTATGCCGGTAAACGCCTGACTGCTTTCCTGAATCCGGCAAGCTCCTGGCATCTTCAGCAGCTTGAGCTGGCAAGTGCCCGGGGCGGCTGGTTCGGTTCCAAGATCGGACAGGCTCTCTGGAGCAACGCTTATGTGCCTTTGCCCTACAATGACTCCGCTTATGCCACCTTGACCGAAACCATCGGATTTGCAGGAGCATTGCTGGTGCTTGTGCTTTTTGCCGTACTTCTGGGCGCCTTGAGCTGCATCGCCATGCAAAAGGAAGTGCCTCCTGCGGCACGGCTTTTCACCGCCGGATGCGCCATGATCATCGGAATACAGACACTGCTCCATATCGGAGTCAACTTAAGTCTGCTCCCCCCCACCGGTCTGACTCTGCCCCTTATCAGTTACGGCGGAAGTTCCCTTGTGGGGTGCGGCATACTCCTCGGGATCGCCCTGAGTGCCGCAAAAGACAAGGTTGCAGAAAAATGAGAATTTCAGCCTATGTGCAAAACAGGTAAAATTTTATGAAGATCGATTTCAAATGTTATGACTGCATTTTCAAGCTGATCCTTGAGCTTTCGGATAAACTCGGAGGAGAGAGCAATGAAAAGAAAAAAGCTCTCGCCAATGAGATGCTCAATTACTTTACTGAAATTTCCGCCCGGGGCGGCTCCCCTCCGGAACTCCTCGCTCATATCTGGGGAGATGTGAATGTCCGGGAATCAGACTGCTTTGATCCAATGGCAGAGATCAAACACAATTCAACTCAGCTGGCTTTGAAACTGCTCCCCAAACTGCGCAGGATCGTTGCAGAAGCCGAAAATACCTTCAACGCCGCCGTCTGCCTTGCCGCTGCCGGAAACATCATTGACTACGGCATCAACCGTGACCTTGATCTTGCCGGTGTTGAGGAAAGTATCGTTTCTATTCTGGGTCAGCCCTATGATACTGAAGCTGCGGCAATGCTGAAACAGAAGATGGATGAAGCTGATTCCATTCTCTATATGCTTGATAACTGCGGTGAAGCGGTCATAGACCGTCTGGTCATGGAGCCTTACAAAGAGAAACTGACCGTAGGTGTCAGAGGATTCCCTGTTCTCAACGACGTCACTCCTGCGGATGCTATTGAATCCGGTATTGATTTCGCCCCTGTCATTGACACAGGAGACGCCACAGCAGGCGTTTCTTTCACCCGTTCAAAGAAAGAATTTCTTGACAAGCTCCACAGTGTTGATCTTGTCATCGCCAAAGGCCAGGGCAATTTTGAATCCATGGAACACATCTTCAAGCGTCCTGTATTCTATCTTTTCCGCGCCAAATGCGAAGTCATTACCACACTTCTCAACTGTCCATTCAACTCAATTCAAATAATCCCCCGGAATCTGAGGTAAAACATGAAAGTCTATATCCAAACTGATATTGAAGGCGTCGCAGGATTCTGTTTTCAGGAAAACCGCGCTGACCCCGGTATTGAATGTGTTCAGCACCGCTACCGGATGTATAAACTTTTGACCGATGAGGTCAACGCTGCCGTCAAAGCCGCCTTTGATGAGGGCGCTGATGAAGTTTTTGTCAACGACAATCACGGCAGAGGCTACAATATTCTTTTTGAAGATCTGGATGAAAGATGCCAGATCATCCACGGACGCAACGGATCGGGAGAGCAGTGGATGGCATTCCTTGATGAGACCGTTGACTGTATGCTCCAGATCGGTATGCATGCCATGGGCGCCACAGCCTGCTCCATCATTCCCCATTCAAGGTGGGAGGTCAACGACGGCGAGTTTTACTTGAGCGAAGGCACCATGGCCGCCGCCGTGGCCGGCGATCTGGGAGTCCCCTCAGTGATGATGTCAGGCGATGACAAGATCTGTGCGGAGTTCCGGGAAAAGATCCCCGATATTGAACAGGTTCAGACCAAAAAAGCTCTTTCCTGCTATCAGGCGTGTTCTCTGATCCCGGCAAGAGCCTGCAAACTGATCTACGAAGCCGCCCGCAGGGGCATCGCCCGCCGTCATGAGATCAAACCTTTTGTGGTCAAAGGTCCCGTCCGGCTGCGCCTCTGGGACAACGCTTCACATGTGCCGCCCCTTTCACCTCTGGGCGAAACCATTGAGCGTCCCACCATCACTCAGGCGGAAAAGGATTACTTCCCCGCCAACAAAAAGTCACTTCCCTGGTATAACGGTCCCAGTACCAATATGGATGGATTTACTTTTCCCTGATTTACACAGCAAAATCAAATTGAGTTAAACACAAGGAGTTTTTATGAAAAGAAAAGTTCTCATGACAGCTGCCATGCTGAGTGCATTTTCGCTGATATCTGCCCCACTGGATAAAGGAGGCGTTACCTTTGATCTGAAAAAAAGTTCTTCTGAACTTTTCAAACCTGCCAGAGAGATCCCCCAGGCAGAGAATCTTATTACCAATGCGGATCACGCTTTTACAGAAAACCCCAAAGACCCTTTGCGCTGGCTGGGAAATTACTGTTTTCTGCATACAAAAGAGATCGCAGATAAAGATCCCCGGCGCGCTCAAGTCCGCAAGATGGTGAAATGGAGCGTTAAGGATGGTGTTTTTTCTGTATACAAACCTGAAGAGCTGAAAAAGATCCTGCCGCTGAAAGTTGTCGCCTCAACCTCAGGAGCATGGCGGAAAGTGGTCAATCTTCCCAATGACAAGGGTGGACTTTACAACTTCTCTTTCCAGTACAAAGGAAAGATCGAAGGTCCCGGAGGCGCCTGCCTTATCGTTCAGGCGTTTTCTGAACCGGCAGGGAAGCACTGGAAAGCCAAGAGTCTCTTCTTCAAGGTCTACTCCATCAAACTTTCCAACACCTACCAGAACTATCAGAAGGCGATCCTGCTCCCTCAGGGGACAAAATCTCTTCAAGTCGTTTACAGGATCGACGGCGTGGGCGAGCTTCATTTCCGCAAGCCTGCTGTCACTGCGGCGACTCCCGCAACAACCGGAAAGAAACTCACCTTGCAGCTTTCCCCCATGGGCAGGCTGGACAACACCTTTGCCCTGGCACAGGATCTTCCCGGGACCATCGCCTTTATCTGGAAAAGAAACGGAACTCCTGCGGAGGCAAAACTCACCCGTCCTCAGCTGGTCATGGTATTGCCCAACGAAATCGCGTTCCACGAAGCTGCGCATCTGAAATTTCTGGGCAAACGTGAAGGTACCGGAGAAACGGAATACCGTGTTGACCTTTCCGGCAGACGCACACGCCCCGCAGCCATGGCTGACTTTGACAACTATCTGCGTCACTCCGCATTGCTTTCCACCAAAGCCGCTCCCGGAACAAAAATGCTTCCCGGAAAGGCATGGGTGGAAGACGGCGGAAACAGAGTATCAAACATCGTTTCTGTAAATTTCACCGTTATTCCCAAATTCAAAGCTGCCAAGCCTCAATACTATCTGCCGGGGTTCTATACCGGCGGCGTCTACATGAGTTACAGTACCCCTGAAAATATCTCTCTTTGCGCCCGGATGTTTGATGCAGCCGGTGTCCGCTGGATCGTCGGCAGTCAGCGTTCCGCCTATCCGGCATGGCGTAAAGCAGGTGTCAAGGTCATCACCCCCGAGCTTTTCTATGTTTCCAACGGATTCCGGGTGGGCAAACCTGAAGGCCGTCCCGAAGCTGACAAATACCGTGCCATCGGCACCCACAATCTTCAGGAAATGAACCGGGCGACCTGTCCTGCGGCAGTCTATGAAAAACGCCCCTACTACGTCAAAAGCACGATTCCCTACATCAATGAAAATCTCAAAGGCGCCGACGGACTCTGGGCGAACTGGGAGCCTTACGGCTATGCCGGACGCGGCTGTTTCTGCGATACCTGCCGCAAGAATTTTGCCAAATTTGTGGGCGTTTCAGAAGAGCAGATGAAAAAAGAGTGGCCTCAGGAACTTGCCATGAACCGCAAGTACCACGCCCAGGCGGTCAGATTCCGCAGTCTGGAACACGCCAAGCTGATGCTCACCATCGACGAAGCCGTCACTGCCGCCACAGGCGGCAAGGGCAAATCGCTGGGATTCATCCCCGGAGTTCAGGTGGACAATATGAGTTCCACCTGGCGCAAAAATGGTTTCGACAAAGAAACCCACCCCATTGACTACGCCGGAAAATTTGACTGGATCGATCCCTGGGGCCCCTACGCTTTCTGGGATGCCCATACCCCTTATGTTTACAATAAAAGTTTCAACCTGCGTACCTACCTCAAGGCAAAGGATGTCCGCGCCGCCGTCAACAAAGACTATCCCCGGCACATCAAACTCCTTGCATTTCCCCATGGAATGCAGCTTCAGGACTGGGTCACTCAGCCTGAATCCATTGCCATTGAGCTTTTGAGCTTCATGTTCAACCGCTGGGAGGGCGCCACAGTTTACGCATTCCCCAAAGGCTATGACGCCCGATTCTGGAAAGCCTTTGCTGATGCTTCAAACATCGCCGCCCGTTATGACAAATATGTTTTCAAAGGCAAATGTGCCGATGCCAGAGTGGAACTTACGCCCCAGGCGCCCTACGCCGCA
This sequence comes from Lentisphaeria bacterium, assembly GCA_017629975.1. Taxonomy (GTDB): domain Bacteria; phylum Verrucomicrobiota; class Lentisphaeria; order Victivallales; family Victivallaceae; genus UBA1784. The sequence goes on along the minus strand of JAGBWB010000210.1, from coordinate 325 downwards.
AAGACAGCAGTGCTGGAGCGTCTGGTCGGCACTCACTCCTATCATGAAATGCTTCAGTACAACGCCTACGAACTTGACGGAACCTTGATCGTTGCCGCTTTCAACTTCTGGCGTGACGGTGAAGTCTTCTTCACACTCAAGGTCAAAGGTCTGAAAAACAATGTGCGCTACACAGTGCGGAACAGCGATACCCGATTTACTGCAAAAGGCGGAAAATCCTTTACCGGTAAAGAGCTTGCCAAAGGTATCACGCTCCACGCCGGTGCCGTCCGCTGTGCCGTCTATGAGATCGCCCCTGAAAAAGCCGCCGACAAAAAAATGGCTT
>JAGBWB010000209.1 GCA_017629975.1 Lentisphaeria bacterium | reverse complement strand
GTGCGTTGTTGTTCCTGGGAAACGGCTGTGCCGCTTTCCGGGAACTTTTTTCCACTCCCCCTGAGGGGAAAAAACAGGCGGTGAAAAGGGAATCCTCCAAAAACAAAAAGAAAAGCGGATATCAAAGCCGGCGTTACTCCCGGGATCCTTTGGATTCACTCTTTTTCACCGATCGCCAGAAGCGGGAAAACTGGTCAAAGAACTCCAATCTGACCGATGCCGAAAAAGCGGCTCTGCGCTACACTTTTGATCCCGATGACAACACCACCCGGCAGGAAATCGACCGGATCTACCGGGAAAGTGAAAAAAAACGAAAAAAACGTCAGGATGAGGTCTTCGGCCCCAATCCTTTCCGGAACTGAAAAATGATCCTTCTTGATATCGGCAACACCCATACCCGCATTGCCGCTGCTGACGGCGAAAAAATCACCATACTGCGGACGCTCCGCAGCATTGAATTGAAAAATGAAGATATCCCCGCCGATCCGGAGGGTGTATGGGGCGCCTCCGTCTTCCCCGCAGTGGCGGCAAAGCTGACAAATGTCAACTTCATCAACGCCTCTTTTGCGGGAAAGATACTTGACTTTTCATCTGTTGACAGCACCACCATCGGCGCTGACCGTGTCGCCAACGCTGTGGCGGCTCTGGATTACGGAACTCCTGCATTGATCCTTGACTGCGGCAGCGCCGTTACCATTGAACTTGTGGATAAAAACTTGCGCTTTCTCGGCGGCGCCATTGCCCCGGGAAGAAAAATGCTGCGGCAGGCGCTTCATGCCAACACCGCCCAGCTGCCCGAAATACCTCTGTCAAGCCGTCTGCCTGTATTTCCCGGACCAAACACCGTTGAGGCCCTGCGCTTCGGTATTGACCGGGGAGCGGCGGGAGCCGCCAGAGAACTCATTGACGCCTGCGAAAAGTGTTACGGCAGTTTCAACAAGATCGTCACAGGGGGCGATGCAGAGTTTTTTGCTCTCGCCCTTGATCTTCCGGCGGCTCCGGCGGACTTTACTTTGCGTGGCGTTCTCCGAATCGCCCGAGCTCACTGTTGATGTGATTCATTCTGAAGTCCAGTTTACCGGGGACTGCGATTTTTTCAGGGTCAAGTTTTTCCCCTCTTTTGGCAGCCTTTGCACACTGTATTTCCACATACAGATTTGAAAGGGAGCCTTCCCCCTCCCGGAGCTGGGGCACTTCAAGACCGCCATTTTCCATGAGGAGCGCTTCGGCCTCTTCCGGGCGTCCCAGATTGAGGAGCGCCGTAATAAGGAAGATTTTATTCATGGGGATCTCTTTCAGTTCATCGCTGAGTTTCCCGTACCACTCCAGGACTGATTCAAAATCTCCCCCTTCGCAAAGAGTCTGCAATCCCTCTCTGATGAAAGTGGCATCATTGCAGAACATACCTGCCAGAAAGGCTTTTCCGGCACCGGCAAGATCATCTTTGCACCGCTTTGTATTGGCGACGGCGTAAGCAAGGGGGAAACTTTTCTGCAAATCGCCTGCCTGAGCAAAAAAGTTTTCAGCTTTTTCATACTCTTCCCTGAAATAGCAGTTGAGTCCCATCTGAAAATTCCGCAGGGGATTGGCGGGAGCTTTTTCAAGCAGTTTGAAAAACTCATCCTGAACCATGTAAGAGGGCGGCGGAACAGTCATATCCCACTCCGGCATCTCTCCTTTCTCAAGGAGTTCATGCCAGATGGCAGGCTCCCTGTCATCGGAGTCAAAGTCAAGCTGCGGAGCAAAGTTTTCCTTTCCTGCACAGCGCGCCTTTTCCAGAGCGCCCCAACCGGAGCCTCTGATAATGACCTCTTCAGCGCTCTGCAATGCAAAAGTTTCTTTGGTTTCAGCAAGTATATCATCAAGGAGCTGCCGGGGCAGAGCTTCTTCAAGGCGGGCGGCAGTTTCTGCCTTCGCCTCTTCCCAGGAGCCGTGGATCTTTTCAGGATCAGTCTGCAATGCGCCGTATGCCTCGACCCACTCCCATGCGGTGCGGGGAGGCATAGGCAGACATTCAAGCTGGGTGTTGGCAAGTCCCGCCTGGATCTCCACATAGGGCAGTCCCTCAGGAGAAGTCAGGCGTTTCTGCCAATTGAGACCGCCGGTGGAACGTCCCCAGACAAAGAGCTTGCGTCCTTTGAGAAGATCGGTGGAACACTGACAAAGTCCCCAGCCGTCACCATAGAGAGCCGCTTCAAACTTGCGATCCTGCGCCTTGATCTGGAAAAAGTGATCCTTGGAAATAGGATAATTTTTGGGGTAAGTGCAGTCATAACCATTGGGGAAAGGAAGTTTGACCCGCTCCAAACAATGTTCAAAGTTGCTGATATAGGTGTTGGCAAAGGAGTGCTCTGCCGGGGTGACGATACGCAGATCATCGCCCTCATCTACGGCGATATTTGACCACCAGTACATGGGGATCACCTTGTTGTGGTGGTTGTGGATGCGGCAGCGCATGAAAAGGAACCGGGAATCTTCCGGCAGGAAAAACTCCATCTGATAAGCCACGCCGTTTTCCCGGCTGAATTCATACATCCGCAGCACCGGAGCGCCTTTATAGGAATGCGCCCGCGCCACAAACATGGGGCGGCAGGTACGCACATGGTGGCCGCGGGTACCGATGTTCCACTCAATGCCCCCTGAGCACCAGGCGTTGCAAATGGCAAGATTACCTGGTTTCACCACAGGATTTTCGGTCAGCAGATCTCTCTTTTTCACCTTGTCATAAAGAGACCAGAGTCTGCCTCCCAGACCGGGGATGAAGGTGGCTTTCAGATATTCGTTTTCCAGAACTGCCGTTTTCCAGAGCTGAGGACGCATTTCATTGTTGTAGCGGTCCT
>JAGBWB010000208.1 GCA_017629975.1 Lentisphaeria bacterium | reverse complement strand
GTATGGCGGAAATAATCGTAATAAAGCAGTGCCGTCCACGCACCACAGGCAGGGTCAAGAGCCGCTCCGCAGCTGATGCCGCCGCATTGGATCCCTCTGTCATCCACAGCATGAGTCTGCCAGAGGGCATCATCCACACCGAAAAGGGAACGGGCGTTGTGCTTCATACTCTCCTGAAAAGCGGGGCTTTCGATCATGTCAAAGAGGGGCAGCAGATGATCCTGAAGCCCCAATTTGCACAAAGGACCGTAAACCATTTGAACGTTGACATTGAAATGGTAGTCGCCGGACCATTTGGCCTCCTGATACTCTTCGTGCCAGGGGCCCTGAAGTCCGGCCGCCTTGCCGCAGGGGGCGGTTGCGGCAGCAAGTTTATAGGCCTGAAAGGCGTAGAATTTATTCCACCAGCTGTCAGGAGTTGTGACAGTACAAACCTTTGAAAAGGTCTTATGCCACCAGGAAGCAGTTTCGGCAATGGCTTTATCTTTGTCGGCATCGCTGCTGTCGTTGTTGGTGAAAATACGGTAACCGTAAGGAGTCTTTACCGCACGGACAGTAAAATCATCATCTGCGGGCATGGGGATCCGCCAGCCGTCAGCAAGGAGTTCGTAAGAGCCCTGCCCCCGGTCGGCGTTAAAGGCTTTGACCTGCGGAAAGGTATCGGCAGGCTTCAAGATAAGAGCTGAAATATTCTGCCCCGGATCCTCAAGGTAGAGAATATTTTCTTTAAGAACGATGCAAAGTTCGATCTTCCCTCCCTGAGCCAGAAAGACGGTGAGTTTTCCAGAATCACAATCCCGTTCTGCCGTCACGGGGCCGTTACCGGGAGCAAAGGTGAATTCAAATCTGCCGACGGCCAATCTCCGGGGAGCTCCGTAAAGCTTTTCCTGGTGAAAGATCTTGCCGAGATCCCGGTTGCACCCATATTTTGCCGCATGTTCCACAAAAAGTGAATAACGGTCTCTTTCGTCAATAAGTCTGCCATTGCGGTGATCCCACAAATCGCTCTGATTGACAGTGACACATAAAGTTTCCCTGCCCCAGACCAGAGCGCCGAAATTGCCGTTGGCAAGTGGAACGCCGCAATGGGGACGGGTAAGAGGAAAAGTAAAATTGATGATTTTTTCCATAATCAAAAAACCTTTTATTTGCTGATACAAAAGATAAAATCAAGATCCGTAAATTTCCATGTTGAGCCGGTCAAAAAACTGCTCCATGAATTCAAGTCTTTCCTTCCCCAGACGGCGTCCGGCGGAAGTCAGCATGGAGTCGGGAAGGTAACGGAGTTTTACCAGATACTCCCGATAGGCCGTATCTTCGGGTCCGTAAGGGGGATTGTTCAAAGCCTCCTCCGGCGTATTATGCACCCGGGCACCGCAGGCTCCGGCAAAAAGGAATGCTCTTCCCAGACCGACAGCTCCCAATGAATCCAGCTTGTCGGCATCAAAGACGATCTTTCCTTCCTGTGTTTGGGGAACGATACCGTCCCGGTAACGGTGAGTACGGACAATTTCTACCACAGCCTGACAGAATTCAAGAGGAAGATTTTCCTGTTTCAGCAATTCCAGAGCAATTTCAGCTCCTCTGACGGCATGACAGACCGCTCCTTTGGAAGCGTGTTCCTCCGGGCGGGCACAATCATGAAGCAATGCGGCAAAGCGGACGATCTCTCCGTCTGCCTCCGGGCTCTCAGCCAGAAGCATTTCAGCGTTCTTCATCACCCGCAAGGTGTGATCGTAATCATGTCCTGCGCCGGAATCAATCAAGAGCTCCCTGAGTCTGGTGCTCAGGGAGTCAAAGGCTTGAGGGTACTTCATGCTTTTCTGACGTGTCCGGCAAAAGGCAGCAGCATACCGCCGAGGGAGTTCCCCAAAGTCATAACGCCGATGGCGCCGAGAGCCTTCCAGCTCCAGGCGTCAGCTGCAGAGAAATAATACATGTTGGCAATGCAGTGCTCAAATCCGCTCAGGATAAAGATCGCCACACAGAGAAAGAGCACCGGCACACGCACCACGGCATCAAGTTCATCCTTGCGCTTGAAAGTTTCCACAGCCACATACATGAGTATACCGCAGAAAAAGGAGAGGATCAGCCAGCTGGTGAAACTGTCTCCTGTTTTTGCGGCACAAACACTGCTGACTCTTTCGGCAAAGTTGGGAAAACTTCTGGTCATCCGGACCAGCTGTCCCACAGTGAAACAGCCGATCAGATTTCCCACCCAGATAAGAAGGAGTTCCACCAGATAACGCGGCGTGTTTTTTCCCTGTATTGCCAGATAACCGATGGCTCCGGTGTAGAGTTTGAAACCGTAGCTCACAATTGTCAGCAAGCCGAAACCGAAGAGAAAGGCTCCTATGACTCCATTGGGAACGGCCATGCAGACCGTCCCGGCAATACCGATAAAAAGTCCGGCGAGAATAGCGTTGAGAAAAATCCTGCCCAAAGTCATCAGAGAAGCTCCAGCGTTTTTTTGTCAGAAATGTTGGCTCCCCGTGCAAGGAGAGCTTCCTTCAGTTCGCCGGTCACACCGCAGACGGTGACATTCTGTCTCACATTGAGCAGAGCAAGGCCCTTGAGACCTCCAAGTTTACCCATAAGAGCCTGATAGTTGAGAGGTTCTTTCCAGCTGTTTTCATCCACGCCTGAAAGGTCGATGACGGCGGGGCATCCCAGAAGAGCTGCGGCACCGAGGGCGGGCAGAGCGTTCTGAGGGACCGCTGCAAGAGTCACCTTTTTGTATTTGCGCTCCTTGAGCATGACATAAGAGGTGATGATATCCTGAACTCTCATGCAGTACCAGGAGTCATTACATGCAGTATGGAGAGCATCGTTTTCATCTCTTGAGGGAGTTTCCATATATTTGG
>JAGBWB010000207.1 GCA_017629975.1 Lentisphaeria bacterium | reverse complement strand
TTCATATCTGACCACAATAGGGGAGTTGCGGTGAACAGGTCTTTTACTTTTTCCGCGGGGATTCATAATTGAAACCACACTGCTCAACACCATGATGACAACACAGACAAGAACCGTGTAAAAAATCAGATTGGAGCGTTTCTTTTTTGCGCCGTTTTCGAAACTTTCCTCACCGTTGTTTTCCTGCTTGCCCCGTGAAGCGCCTTTCTGACCGAAAAGGGATCCTGAAAGTTTTGCAAGATCCACCGCAGCGGCGGCGGCACTCTTTGCGGACTCCTTTTTTTCAGCGTCGCCGGAGGGAGCTTCTTTCTTTTCCTCACCGGCAGGCATCTCTTTTACGGGAGCTGCCCCCGGAGCAGGGTTGAAAACAGATCCTGACGCAGAAAGAGGTGTTGAAATGATGGGGTTGAAAATGACCCGTGCGGGCTCCTGACTCAAAAGGGTGACGCTCATCGTATTTTCACCGATCAACAGAGTATCCCCCTCCTTCAAAGGAGCGGCGCCGTCAATGCGGACTCCGTTGACTCTGACGCCGTTGGTACTGTTCAAGTCGCTGACCTGCCATGAACCGTCAGGGAGCTGGTTGAGTTCTGCATGACAGCGTGAAACGCCGTCGGTATCAAGAAACAGCTGATTGCCGCCGTCTCTGCCGATGGTGACGCCCGGGGAATGGAATTCAAATTCCCTCCCTGCGTAAGGGCCTTCCAAAAATTTGATTTTCATATAGGTCCGATCCGGAAAAGTTTTGATCCTGATTCATCTGAAACGTGAAAGCACTCCAAAATCCGGAAAAAGGGCTTGAAAAGTGCCTGTTGATATACTTTAGCATAATCAGGGGAGTTTGTCAAGTCACAAGAGCAACTTTAAGAAGAGCAAAATCCACTTTCCGGCAAAAAAATCTGAAGAAAGGGGGAGAGATCACACTTCTTTGCGTTCCGGAGCGGCGGCGCCGGGAGTCAGAGCGGCTTTGACCTCTGCCTCAGTAAGGCGGCGCCACTCTCCCCGGGGAAGACTCCCCAATTCCAGAGCGCCGATGGCAAGGCGGTCAAGTTCAATTGTGGGCGCCCCCAGAGCAGCGGTCAGGCGGCGGATCTCCCTTTTTTTGCCCTCATTGAGAAAGAGTTCATAACGGCATCCGCCAAGAGAACGCACTTTCAGCACCCGGAGCAGCTCTCCCTCATCCTTGATCCCCCGGACCATCTGTTTCTGAGCCTCGGGCGTCAGCTCCCCTGCCAGACGCACCTCATAGCGTTTGACGATCTGAAACCTCGGATGGGTCAGCTGCGCCACGAAATCGCCGTCGTTGGAAAAAAGGATCATGCCGGAGCTTTCCTTATCCAGTCTTCCGGCGGAAAAAAGGCGCACAGGAGGGGCGGGAACGATGAGATCAATGGCTTTCAAAGGCGCATGGGGATCTGAAGCGGTACACACATAACCTGCGGGTTTGTTGAGCATTACATACCACTTTTCGGTGAGGTCGGGTATTTCAAGGGGACGGCGGTCAAAAGCGATCTTCATCCCCGGCTCAATGCGTTCAGCGGGATTCATACAGACCTTGCCGTTGATGCGGACCCGTCCTGATTTGACGGCGGTAACAGCGGCGCGGCGTGAAAGGAAGGCCGCTTCGCTGATGATCTTTCCCAAAGTTTCTGCCATTTTCTTCACTCTCCGGGTTCGGTGTAAACGATCAGCGCCTTGGCCTCGGAGCATCCGGGAGAAAGTTCCGCCCGGTGGGGGATCTTGGCTTTCAGATAGACCGTCCCCCCGGGGCTGAGCTGCTGACTGGTGTTGTTGTCGTAAACGTAAAAGCGCAACTCCCCTGAAAGGAGTACAAAGAACTCCTCAGTCTCATGCGCCATGAAATCTCTGGGTGAAAGAGTATCGTGATACTCCACCAGAAAGGGGTCCAGTTTTTTTCCGGAAAGTCCTCCGGCAAGAGCCAGATAGCGCATTCCGTACTCCTGGCTGTCATCGCGCTGGAGTTCAAGACCTTCTGAAACAGTTCCAAAGACAAATTCAGCCGACTTTCCGGGGGCTTCAAAGAGGGTTTTAAGATCCACTTCCAAGGCTTCGGCGATGCGGTTCAGCGCCTTGAGCGACGGAGAAATGCGGAAATTCTCGACCTGCGAGATAAACCCTTTGCTGAAACCGCTGCGCTGTGCCAGCTGTTCAACTGTCAGACGCCGTTCAAGTCTGAGACGGCGGATCGTCTGGGAAAGTTCCAGAAGGTTCATGGAGTCATTCTCAATTCAATGCTGCGGCAGCTTCTTCAGGAGCGGCGACTTCAATGATCCGGTATCCCTGATCGGCAAGCTGTTTCTTCTGGAATCCCAGATTCTTGTTCATCTGCTGAATGAGGATCCGTTTGCCGGCGGCACGGAATGTGTTGCAGATCTTCTGAAGAGATGCCACATCACTCAGGGTGAATGAACGGCGGTAGAGCACTGCGATCTTCTCAGCCCGTCCGGGGATATCAAAGCCGCCCTCAATGAGGGCGCCGATCATGCGCTCAAAACCGATGGAAAATCCGCAGGCGCAAACGTCGGAGCCGATGTACTTGCCGATCATCTTGTCATAGCGTCCGCCGCCGGCAATGGAGATGCCCTTGAAACTCTCAGCGCGGATCTCAAAGATGGTTCCGGTGTAATATCCCATGCCCCGGACAAGGGTGGGATCAAAGACGAACTTTGTATCTTCTGCGGAAGTCAGTTCGCGCACAGTGTCAATGATGGATTTCAAATTTTCACCCGTGCCCTCAGGCAGAACTTCAGCAAGAGTTCCGGTGCAGAAAGCCAGAGCATCCTCAGCCTTCTGGAGCTTCTCAAAGAAGTCATAGTAAAGCTCAACAGACTCAGGCGCATAGCCGGACTCAAGGAGTTCCTTTTTCACTCCCTCGGAGCCGATCTTGTCAAATTTGTCAAGAATGATCAGCACATCGCCGTGGGATTCCTCGGGGAACTTGCAGTAGTCCATCATGGCTTTCAGCAGACGGCGGTCGTTGATGAGAACGGTGCATCCACGGACGCCCGCCTTGTCAAGAAAAGTGGTGGTGGCGTGGATGAGTTCAATTTCGGCATTGCAGCTGCTGTCGCCCAGAATGTCGATATCGCACTGGGTGAACTGACGGAATCTGCCCTTCTGGGGACGGTCGGCGCGCCAGACGGGACCGATCTGCATGGCCTTGAAAGGAAGAGTCAGAGCGGAAGCATTGTTGGCATAATAACGCGCCAGAGGCACCGTCAGGTCGTAACGCATACCGGAGTCCACAAGGTCGGCTTCATTTCCGGTCATGGCGCTGCCCAGCTTCTCTCCCCGTTTGAGGATCTTGAAGATGAGCTTTTCGTTTTCGCCGCCCTGCTTGCTGCTCAAGTTTTCAATATGTTCCATGCAGGGGGTCTCAATAAGAGAGTACCCGAAAGAGCGGTAGGTGGATTTGAGAAGATCCAGCAGATACTCCCGGATCTCGTTTTCGGCGGGGAGGATATCCCGCATTCCTTTGACAGTCTGTTTGACGAACATAGTGTTTGAATCCTGTTGAATATGCCGGTGAACTCCGGCGGAAAAAATAATTTTTATGAGAGAGCCAGCATCTTTTCAATGGGCTTGACGGCGTTTTCCATAACCTCAGGGGGCAGCGTGATCTCATGCTGATTGAACTTGAGAGCATCCCGCAGATCCTCAAGAGTGATCTTTTTCATATCGGGACAGATGATCTCAGGGGCAAGAGGGATGAATCTTTTGCCGGGATTTTCCTTTTTCAGACGGTGAAGCAGTCCGCTTTCAGTGGCGACCACAAAGGTGCTCTTGTCGGAGTCTTTCACAAACTTGAGCATTCCGGCAGTGCTCAAAGCGGCGTCGGCGAGGGCGGTGCACTCCACCTTGCACTCAGGATGGATAATGATGGCGGCATCGGGGAAGAACTCCCGCGCCCCCTTGAGCATCTCAGGTGTCACCTGATCGTGAACAGGGCAGCATCCGTTCCAGAGGGACATTTCAGTGCCCAGAGTGTTGTTGATGTTGCCCCCCAGATTGCGGTCGGGGAGAAAGACGATCTTTTTTCCCTCAAGGGAACGCACAATCTTTTCAGCGTTTCCGCTGGTGCAGCAGATATCCACCTGTGCCTTGGTTTCGGCGGTGGTGTTGACATAGGCGGCAAAGAGAGCATCGGGGAACTCGCTGCGCCATGCTTTGACCTGCTCCCCATCCGCCATGCGCGCCATGGGGCAGTCCGCATCGGGATTGGGCAGCAGGACTGTTGACTCAGGAGAAAGAAGTTTGGCTGTTTCAGCCATGAAGCGGACGCCGCAGAAAACCATGAGTTTGGCCTTGGCGGAACGTGCCTTCATTGAGAGTTCCAGAGAGTCCCCGGTAAAATCGGCAAGCTCCTGAAGTTCGGGCCGCACATAATTATGGGCAAGGATCAAGGCATTCTTTTCAGCCTTGAGGGCTTTGATCTCATCAATAATTCCCATAAAAATTTCTCCTGTAATTAAAAACCGGGGGGCCTGAATTAAGCCCCCCGTCGTATGGTTTGTTTGTCAGTCTACCCGGACCAGTTCGATCTCGGGGTCCAGCTCTTCACGCAGGATATGCTCCAGACCGCCTTTGATGGTCATGGCGGCGTGGGGACAGTGTCCGCAGGCGCCCCGCAGCCGGAGCTGAACGGTTTTGCCCTCAATGGCAACGATCTCAAGATCGCCGCCGTCGGCCTGAAGATGAACGCGGAGCTCATTGAGCCGGTCGGTGATTTTCTGTGCAAGATCATCCATGATTGTAATAATCCTTCTGTTGAAAACCTTATTTTTCCACCGGCACCACGATACCGCGCATGATCACGTTCTGGCAGAGCATGAAGATCAGGAAGGTGGGGATGGAGGCGATGATCAGAGAAGCGTAGATCACAGCCTGGCAGCTGGTCTGCTGCAACTGATACAGCCAAGGCATCAGGGTCCACATGTTCTGGTCCTGACAGATCAGCAGAGCCATCATGAAGTTGCTGTAAGCGTGGGTGAAGGCGTTCAGAGCGATCACAGCCAGGATCGGCTTGGAAAGACTCATGGTGATCTGGAGGAAGATACGGGTCTCAGAGGCACCGTCAAGCATGGCGCTTTCATAAAGTTCCTTGGGCAGGGAGTCGAAGAATCCCTTGAGCAGGAAGATGCTGTAACCGTTGGCAAGACCGGGCAGAACCAGAGCGCCGAAGGTGTTCAGCAATCCCAGCTCACGCATCATAAGGAAGTTGGGGATCTGGGTAACCATCTGGGGGAATGCCATGGTCAGCATGAGGAAAAGCAGGATCTTGTAGGTGGAGGGCAGCTGGAAGCGGCTGAGAGCGTAAGCGGCCAGGGGGTTGAAGGTCAGAGCGCAGAGCACAGCCAGCACGCAGTAGATAACAGTGTTGATCACACCGCGGCCCTGAAGGGCGATGTAGGCGAACACGGTCTTGAAGTTACGGGTGGCGAACTCCCAGCGCTGATGCTTCTTGTCAGCCATGATCTTGGTGTAGTGGTACTCCCACTGGGGGGCGTCAACAAGGTCAAAGGATTTATAGTCGGTGCCGAGAGCTTTGTTCATGGCGGCAATGGTTTTGTATTTCTCTTTCAGGTAGTCCTGGAAGAGGAACTCAACACTGCAAAGATAGATGCTCTTGGCAGGAGCCTTGTGGAGGATCTTGGTCTGAGGATCAAGCCAGCCCTTGAGGTAATCGCCGTAGTCGGAGATAAGTGCGCCATGATAGGGAGCAGGGATCTCGGTGGGGAGCTTGACATCAGCAAAGGATTTGTATTTGGTGCCGTAGATCTTGTTCAGAGAAGCAACAGTGCCGTATTTGGCAGCAATGAACTTGCGGTAGGCAGGATTCTGGGAGGCATCAACACGGATCCAGAAGAGGTTCAGGATCTCGCGGACGAAGAAATCCCAGTCATCCTTTTCCTTGGCAGTTGCGTTGGCAGGGAAACGGCGGCTCAGACGGACGTCGCTGTAATCCTTGTAGTTGGTCTTGTGGGATTTGTTGTAGTTGGCAACATCTTTGCTGTACTGAGGATAGAGGAAGCTGCCTTTGAAGAAGCCGGAGGCATTCACATAGACGCGGTGGTGCTTGGGAGCAGCGGTCTTGTGCATGTACCACTCTTCGTTGTACTTCACAGTGGGGTTGGGGATGGTACGGCGGGGAGCGAAGGGACTTTCGTTGACCATAAGAGCGTTCCAGGTGGCAAACTCAGTGCCCTTGGCATCGTTCATGGCGGTCAGGTCGCCGTCAAACTCTTCAAAGAGAGCATCCTTGTAGTTACGGAAGTTCTCAGGACGGGTGTTGTTGGAAACACCGGCGTGGCTGTGACCCAGGAAGTAGTAGTAGAAGGGGAAATTCTTCTTGCCCAGGAACTCTTCCCACTCATTGCAGAGCTTCTCTTTTTTGTCCTTGGGAATGGGCAGCTGACGGAAGTCATGCAGGGGCATGTTGTAAAGCATCTGGGCAGAAACGATCAGCTCGTTGAAAAGAGATGCCGCCGTCTTGCGGTAGTAGGCATCATCATCCACCAGATAGGAGGGAATGAGCTTCAGTTCAGAAACGTCAGTGGAAGACTTTCCGGTACCGGAGATCATCAGCCAGAAGGGATAGATCATGGTCAGCGCGCCCAGGGTCAACACCAGATAGATGGACCAGATGAGGCACCGTACTTTCAGGCTTTTGCGCCCGATCGTTGAAATAATACTCATTTGTAAATATTCCTTATATGTGATTTGTTATTTCTTCTCAGAAGCACCGGCGTTTTTGAATTCCACCTTGGAAAGGATCTGGAGCTGATAGACGGTGAAGCCGATCAGGATGAATGCCAGCATCCATGCCGCAGCGGTTGCAGGTCCGAAGTTCAGGTAGGTGAAAGCCTTGTACCAGATGTAGAGACCGGCGGTCTCAGTCTTGGTGGCGGCGTCACCGCCGGTCATAACAAGGATGTTACCGGTGGAGGCGTACCAGGAGGAGATAAAGGCACCGACGAAGTTGATGACGATAAGAGCCTTCAGGGTGGGGAAGACCACGAAGAGGATCTTGTCGATAAAGGTAGCGCCGTCAAGGTCGGCAGCTTCATAGTAGTCTTCAGGAATACCTTTCAGAGCTGCAAGATAGATGAGACATCCGGGTCCCATACCTGCCCACACCATGGGGATCACACAGGCGACCATAGCGGTGTTGGGGTTGAAGAGCCAGCGGTAGGGTTCGCTGTTGGTCTGAAGCAGACGGGGGAAGAACTGTGAAAGAGTCTGACCGATGGATTCCTGTCCGGGGAAGAGGACGGGGAATGCCAGAGCGCTCACAGCGCCGAAGAGGATGAAGCCCACGATGATGAAGATGGTCATCACGCCCCAGAGACGGTAGAAGGCAAGACGGCGGGCGAACATGAAACAGATGATCATGAGGATGGCGCCGATACCGACAAATCCGAAAGCGGGGATGCTCAGAACGATCTGGTTCAATGCACCG
>JAGBWB010000206.1 GCA_017629975.1 Lentisphaeria bacterium | reverse complement strand
GTCGGACTGGTCAGACCCACCGTCGCTGAAGCTATAGTGGGCAAGCAAAAAACGCTTGACTTTTCAAAAAAGTGGTGGTACATTAACAATGAGTCTTTCTGAGTGTGGCGTGGGTTCACGATTGAGCCAGTCCTGCAGAAAGACCTTTTTTATTTCAAAGTCCACTCATCGTTACCGTAGTCATCACCGGCATTGTTCCAAAGGGAAATTTATTTCACGCAGGAAAACTCAATAAATTACGGAATGATTCGTTTTCCCGGTATCAGGACAAAAAAAAATGGTAGTCCTGTAAGGATTCGAACCTCAACAAAGTGAACCAGAATCACTTGTGCTACCATTACACCACAGGACTACTTGTGTTTTTCAACTGTCAGGCATCCTTGCCTTTCGTTGTGTCATAATATACATGTGTTTTTTGAAATTTTCAAGCTGATTTTTTAAAAAAATTCAATTTTTTTTGATTTTTCCTTATTTTCCTTCTTTTTAAGGGAAAAAAAATCCTCTTTCGCAACTTGAAAGAGGATTCCGGCACTTAGAAAGAGCTTTTTTTATTTCATGGGCGCCTTGATATCTGAATCAAGTCCGATAGCTCCGTTGAATTTGTTGAAAAGGCTGATGGAGGCGGCGACTTCCACAGCGGCGGTGATCTCTTCGTCGGTGCATCCGGCTTGAAGAGCGGCGGCGCGGTGTGCGTCAAGGCAGTACTGGCATCCGTTGACGGCGCTGCATGCAATGATGATGAGCTCCTTGGTCTTGGGGTCAAGTCCTTTTCCGGCGGCTTCGGCGATTTTCAGCACAGCTTCAAGGAAGTCTCCGTTCCTGCCCATGGCCTGAAAGACCTGGGGCACAAATCCGAACTGTTTTTCAACAGCGTTCTGGATGGCAACTGCTTTTTCATCGCCTGTTTTGTTGTAAAGTTTGATTGATGACATTTTCTTTTCTCCTTTACTCCTCTTTTGTTTAAAAAATACCGCTTAAAAAAGCACCCGGCTCCTCTTCCCGGGTGCTTGACGGCAAATAGAACAACTCACTCTTCTTCGTCGGGGTTCAGGATCCATTTTGCCTTGTCGGAGTCTGCGATCTTCACCGCTTCTCTGGCGTCAGCTCCGGTCACTTTGGAAAAATAACGTTTCTGGTGCAAAGCATCCTTGGTAAAAGATTCTGCGTGACCGTCAAGGAAGAAGACATTGGTCTGATCTCCATGGACAAGAACAGGACGCCCCACATTGTCATCAGTCCCGTTACCATCGGCATCGAAATCCATCAATGATCTGGCAACGACTTGATCAGAAGAACTGAGTCTGGCACAGCATCCGCCAAGAGCCAGCTGATTCGCGGCAACCATGTAGGCAGATGAACCGGTACCGTGTTTCAGCGCCTTGGTACTCTTGAAATTGATTCCCTTGGCATCTGCATGATTGGAATAGATCATACCATAGGTTTCTTTCAAAGAGGAATCAGATTCACTTTCCAATTTAGCATCCGTCGTGGGAATAATTGCACTGCACCGGGCAACTGTAAGATCATTCTGGAGTTTTCCGGCATTGAAGAGAGCCTGCCCCCAGAGATACTTGTTGCTTGAGGAACTATACCAGTTGGGCAGGAACTGCCTGTCCCCCTCGTTCATATAGGCACGCATGATTTTCATGACCTGTCCCTGATTGCTCAGACAGGCGGTGCGGCGGGCGGAGGTCTGTGCCATGCCAACGGCGGGGATGATGAGTCCTGCCAGCAGGGCGATGATGCCGACCACGACCAACAGTTCAACGAGAGTGAATGAATGCTTTTTCATAGTATGTTCTCCATAAGTTTAAAAGTTGAGTTCGCCTATATAATAACCTGAAAAAGGGGATTTGTCAAGAGTAAAGAAGAGTTTTTTTCCAAAATTCTTGAAGTTTCTCTTGACAAAATGAGTTTTTGCAGATACAGTATGTCAGTGACAAATCGTACTTTTATTGAAATTACATAAAGTAAAGAAAGGAAAATACCCCGTGAAAAAGAGATATTTTACCCTTGTTGAACTTCTCGTTGTTGTCGGTATCGTGGTCATTCTTGCCGGACTCGTTCTGCCCGCTGTCATCGGCGGCGCCGAACAGGGACGTGTCACTCAGGCAAAAGCTGATATGAAATCCATCCAGATGGCACTGGCACAGATGGACCAGACCTATGGAAGAATGCTGATTGTCAATGCTTCAAAAAATGCAAACTTCAAACTTACAGATACAGCAGAAAAAACTATCGCCCCCAAAAAACAGAATGCTGATGCAGGAGTCTCCGACACTGAATTTATTGTCATCGGTCCCGCCGGAAATAAATTTGAATACACCGGAACTAAAACCACTTTGGACGGCGATGATGAGAAAGCCTATGATGCCTTGATCGCAGAATTGACCGGTACCTGGAACTACACCGGAAATTACGCTCACAACACCCGCAAAATCAAGTTCCTTGATCCCAATTCAAACTTTGCCCCCGATAAAAAATACGACGATGATGCCAACAAGCCTCATTTGTGGCGTGACCCCTGGGGGAACCGTTACTGCATCATGATCAGTGTTGACGGTAATGAGCGTCTTGTCAAACCCGATGCGCCTTCCAGCGGCAAATATATCATGAGCAAAGTTGCTGTCTACTCCCGCGGAGCCAACGGCGAGGACAACCAGGGTAAAAACGCTGCTGAGGGCGGCGACAAGCTGGATGACGATATTGCCACCTGGCACAAGTGATAAAAACGCATAAGGCGTTTGTAAATAATATTTGAGGATGAAAAAAGAGAAAATGGCAAAGATCAAGATCATGCCTTGCCTTGATATGCGCGAAGGCAGGGTGGTAAAAGGCGTGCATTTCGTGGATATCGCAGATGCGGGTGATCCCGTAGCGTGCGCCAAGGCGTATTGTGCCGCAGGTGCCGATGAACTGGCGCTGCTGGATATTACCGCCACCGTTGAAAAACGTGCCACCCTTGCCGATGTGGTAAAAAGGGTCGCCGAAGTTTGCACCGTCCCCTTCACCGTGGGCGGCGGTATCAACAGTGTTGAAGCAGCAGGTGTCGTGCTCAAAGCAGGTGCCAATAAAATTTCCACCAGCAGCGCTGCATTCCGCAATCCCCAGCTGATCCCCGACCTCATTAAAGAGTTCGGCGTGGATGCCGTCACCGTCGCCATCGACGTGGATGTGAACCCTGCGCTGCCCTCCGGTTATGAAGTCTACATCGACGGCGGCAGAACTGCCACCGGATTTGATGCTGTGGAGTTCGCCAAAAAGGTGGATGGTTTCGGCGTCAAGACCATTCTGCCCACCAGCAAAGCAGGCGACGGCGCCAAGACCGGCTACGATCTGCCTGTCATCAAAGCCATGCACGATGTGTGCAACGCTGAAATCGTCGCCTCCGGCGGCGCCGGAACCATGGAACACTTCGCCGAAGCCGCCGAAGCCGGTGCAACTGTTCTGCTTGCAGCTTCTGTGTTCCATTTCCACATGATCGACATCCCGGAACTGAAAAAGTTCCTCGCAGCGCGCAACTTTGACGTTGCCCTCTGAAATTCAGTTAATTTTCAGAAAAAAACCTCTCTTTCCCTTGACAACAGCGGAAAGAGAGGTTATATTATGAATACAAGGCGCCAATGTGGCTCAGCTGGTAGAGCAATTCACTCGTAATGAATAGGTCACCGGTTCGAATCCGGTCATTGGCTCCATTTTTTTTGTCCCCAATCCTGTGAGAATTGCTTTGATACACCCCAAAAACATCTTGCAAAATAAATTTTGCAGATGTTTGTGTTTTGTATCTCCGCTTTGCTCATTGGCTGACGCCAATAACCAATTCTCACTATCAGGCGGTTGCCTTCACTGCGTTCAGGCTCTGCGGCGGGCTGAAGCCCGCCTTGTCGAATCCGGTCATTGGCTCCATTTTTTTTGTCCCCAATCCTGTGAGAAGTGCTTTGATACACCCCCAAAATCATCTTGCAAAAAT
>JAGBWB010000205.1 GCA_017629975.1 Lentisphaeria bacterium | reverse complement strand
GATTCAACGCCTGCCGTGCCAGAGGGCTGGTTCAGCCGCTTCCGGTGTCTGCCGGAGCTCCACTTTCGGCGGATTCCACAATATTGAGCGTCTCGAAAAACTGATCATTACATGAAAACACCCCCCGATAAACAGGCTTCAAGAGTTCAAAAAAAAACTTTTTCCGGAGAAATAAGGTTTTCCTCTCTTGACAAAAAGCAGTTTTGATAGTATATTATGCCGATTTAGACCATTACAGGAATAGGAATAAAAAATGTCAAAGCGGAATGATATCAAAAAGGTGTTGATCATCGGTTCAGGACCGATTATCATCGGACAGGCTTGTGAATTTGACTACTCCGGTACTCAGGCGTGTAAAGCGCTCCGTGCCGAAGGCTATGAAGTGGTGCTGGTGAACTCCAACCCGGCGACCATCATGACCGACCCCGGCATGGCGGATCATACCTACATTGAGCCCCTGACGGTTGACAGCCTCACTAAGATCATTGACCGGGAGCGTCCCGACGCCCTGCTGCCCACTCTGGGCGGTCAGACAGCATTGAACCTTTCTATTTCACTCCATGATGCCGGCATTCTGGAAAAATTCAACGTTGAAGTCATCGGCGTTGATCTGGAAGGCATCAAACGGGGCGAAGACCGTATTGAATTTAAAAATACCATGAACCGCCTGGGGGTTCCGATGGCGAAGTCGGAGCCCTCTTATTCTGTTGAAGAAGCGGAAAAAATCGCTGCCGAACTGGGTTATCCCGTGGTTCTGCGTCCTGCCTACACCATGGGCGGAACCGGCGGCGGCATCGTCTATAATGTGGAGGAACTCCGCAAGGTCATGACCCGCGGTCTTGCCGCAAGTCTGATCCATCAGGTGCTGATTGAAGAGTGCGTTTTCGGCTGGGAAGAACTTGAACTTGAAGTTGTCCGTGACCAGAAAGGAAACAAGATCACCGTCTGCTTCATTGAAAACGTTGACCCCATGGGCGTCCACACCGGCGACAGCTTCTGCGTCGCCCCCATGCTGACCGTTTCTCAGGAAGTTCAGGACCGCTTGCAGGATTACAGCTACCGGATCATTGATGCCATCGGCCTCAACGGCGGATGCAACGTCCAGTTCGCACACAACCGCGAAGATGACCGGATCATCGTTATTGAGATCAATCCCCGTACCAGCCGTTCAAGCGCTCTCGCCTCCAAAGCGACCGGATTCCCCATTGCTCAGGTTTCCACCAAACTTGCCTCCGGCATCACTCTTGATGAGATCCCCTACTGGAAAGAGGGAACCCTTGACAAATACAAACCCTCCGGCGACTACGTCGTCGCCAAGTTTGCCCGCTGGGCATTTGAGAAGTTCCCCCAGGCTCAGGATCAACTCGGTACCCAGATGAAGGCTGTGGGCGAGGTCATGAGCATCGGCAAAGACTTCAAAGAAGCCTTCCAGAAAGCGATCCGTTCTCTGGAGATCGGCCGTTCCGGTCCCGGACTTGACAAAAAGATTGAGCCTCTCACTCTTGAAGAGCTGAAACCCCTCTGCGCCAAACCTGCCAGCGGAAGATTCTTCTACCTCTACGAGGCCTTCAAAAAGGGACTCTCTGTTGATGAAGCGGTCAAACTGACCCGCATCACCCGTTTCTTCCTTCAGGAGATTCAGGAGATCGCTCTCTACGAAAACGAACTTGCCAAGAGCAACTTCCTCAATCTGGACAGCGAAAAACTGATCAAGGCCAAGAAATTCGGATTTTCCGACAAATATCTTGCCAAACTTTTCAACGTTTCTGAAAAATCCATCCGCCAGCGCCGCGAAGAACTGGATTGCAGCGCCACTTTCTGCAAAGTTCCTGTTTCCGGTGTCAAAGATGCGGAATACTACTACTCCACCTATTCCGGCGCTCCTGATGAAGTTCCCGTTTCCGGCAACCGCAAGATCATGGTTCTCGGCGGCGGTCCCAACCGTATCGGTCAGGGTATTGAGTTTGACTACACCTGTGTTCATGCCGCATTCACACTCCGTGAAAAAGGATTTGAATCTGTGCTGATCAACTGCAACCCCGAAACGGTTTCAACTGACTACGATACCAGTGACAAGCTCTACTTTGAACCCCTCACTGTGGAAGATGTGCTGGCGATCTACCGTAAAGAACAGCCCGAAGGAATCCGTCTGGCTGAAGACCGCGAATATTTCCGCGAACGCATGATCGCCCTGGGCATCAAACAGCCCCAGAGCGGCACCGCCAGATCTCTGGAAGAGGCGGTCAAAGTCGGTCGGGAAGTGGGTTATCCTGTGATGGTCCGTCCCTCATTCGTCCTCGGCGGACGGGGCATGGCGGTCATCTACGATGAAGAGACATTGAAGCGTTATGCTGTTGAATCCATTCAGGTCAGTCCTGAATATCCCATGTTGATCGACCGTTTCCTTGACCATGCCGTTGAGTGCGAAGTTGACACCGTTTCTGACGGCGAAAACATCTTTGTGGCATCTGTCATGGAACACATTGAGCTTGCGGGTATCCACTCCGGTGACTCCGCCTGCTCCATTCCTCCGCCGACCCTGCCAGAGCGCCATCTCAAGACCATTGCAGAACAGTCTGCTCTCATCGCAAGAGACTTCAACGTGGTGGGTATTCTCAATGTTCAGTTCGCCGTCTGTGAAGATCAGGTGTGGATCATTGAAGCCAACCCCAGAGCCTCCCGTACTGTGCCCATCGTTGCCAAAGTTACAGGTGTCCCTCTTGCCAAGGTCGCCACACTGCTCATGCTCGGAGCCAAACTTGAAGATTGCAAAGAGTATCTGCGTCCCCAGCCCGCCACCTATTTCGGCGTGAAAGAAGCGGTCTTCCCCTTCAACATGTTCCCCGAAGTTGACCCCGTCCTCGGACCTGAAATGCGCGCCACCGGCGAAGTCATGGGTATGGCAAATACTTTCGGCATGGCTTACTTCAAATCCCAGCAGGCAGCGGGTATGCCCCTTCCCCTGGGCGGAAAAGTTCTGGTTTCAGTTGCCAAGCGTGAACGTGAGGAGCTGCTCCCCATTGTTTCAGAACTGTGCGAACTGGGCTTTGAACTGGTTGCCACCGAAGGTACCGGTAAATATCTGGCAGAAAACAATATTCCCCACAAGGTGGTCTGCAAGCTCAACGAAGGCCGTCCCAATGTTTCAGATCTCATCAAGAACCGCGAGGTCTCTTTGATCATCAACACCCCCCTGGGCAAGTTGAGCAAGATCGACGACAGCAACATCCGTATGCAGGCGATCCAGTACAAGATCCCCTACATGACTACCATTGCCGCAGCCAAGGCAACCGTTGCCGGAATCCGCGAAGCAAAGGCAGGGGATGCCGAATTGAAGTCCCTGCAGGAATATCAGGCAGGAAAATAAAACCGCCGGAGTTTTATGGAAGAGTTCGCAATCGCAGCGATCGTACTGCTCCTGATAGTGGTCATGGTATTGGCGGCATTACTTTACCGCCAATCTGACCGCACATTCGGTTTGCGTAATGCACTGGAGGAGTCAGAGTCAAGACGACGGGAAATTTCCAACTTCCTGACCCGCTTTTCTGCGGGCATCAAAGGAGAAGAGGGTTTCTTCGGCGCCATGAACGCTGCGGCGATCCACATCGGCGAACAGACCGACAGTGAGTCCGTTGCCATTTATATCATGGATGGCAGTGAACTGCGGGGGGTCAGTGTCTACGGCACCTACCCCCTGGTCCATACAGCCAACAAACTTGTTTTCACTCGCAGGCGTCATCTTCTGGAAACATTGCGCCGTGAAACAATCGCCCCCGGCGAAGGCTTTCTGGGCGGCATCATTATTTCCCGTCTGGCTGAACAGGTTCCCTGCGGTGCCAGAGATGAACGTTTCAAATCCTACCCTGAATTTACCAATCTGGGGGGGATCATGGCTGTCCCCATGCTCCGCGACGGTGCACTGGTGGGGGTCATCTGTGCAGTGGGCAACCGCCAGCATCCGGGACGCTCCTTTTCAGCCAATCAGTTTGAACGGCTCAAACTTCTTGCGCCTCAGGTGCTTATGGTTCACAACCTGGTCATGGCATACGGCGAGATCAGCCGCCGCGACCGGATCGATCAGGAACTGGAACTTGCCAGGCTGCTCCAACAATCTCTTCTCCCCAAAAGCAACCCCAACTGGGGAGATTTTTCCATCCACGCCTATTCCCGTTCTGCCAAAGAGGTCAACGGCGACTTCTATGATTTCATCAAGATCGATGATGACAGAATGCTGGTGGTGATCGCTGATGCCTGCGGCAAAGGTATCCCCGCCTGTATGCTTACAGCTATGACCAGAAGCGTGGCAAGATCCCTTATTGACAACTTCACCACGTTGCACGATTTTCTCTGCAAACTCAGCGACAAACTCAACCGGGACACGGATGCAGACCGTTTCATCACCCTGGGCTGCTGCCTTCTGGATAAGAAAAACATGCTCCTTGAATTTGCCCGCGCAGGTCATACGGATCTTGTTACTTTTGTCCACAATCACATCCGTATCATGTCGCCCCGGGGCGCTGCACTGGGGATCCTCCCTGCCCGGCTGGTGAAATTTGATACCATCTGCATCGCCATTGAACCCGGAACCACTGTCATGATGTACTCCGACGGTTTCACCGAAGCCATTGACGCAGATGGTAATGAATTCGGTCAGGATCGGCTGGTCGCTGCCTTTGAAGGCGCCTGCTCCGGCAAAGGCACCCTTGAAGATGTGGTCAAAGTCATGGCACGCACCATCATAGAATATGAAGAAAGTCAATCTGATGACCAGACTCTGGTTCTGATACGGCGGGATTGACTTTTTCCATGAACTGCAAAAAAAGATGGGGCATTACGGCGATCATCCTTGCGGCGGCGTTTCTGCTGCGTCTGTTGCCCGCCTTGAATGTATTAGACAATCCCGAACGTTTTATCCGCCCCGACACAGCCACCTATCTTGAACCCGCAAAGGCTCTGCTTGAGGGCAGATTTTCCGGTACCGGAAGAGCTCCCGGTTACTCTTTGCTTGCGGCTTCATCCATGTGGATTTCCCTCAAAAACCATCTTTCCATATTGGCTTTGAGCGGTGTTTTTTTGAGTACCCTGACTATTTTGCCAGTTTACGGTGCGGGTAAAACACTCTTCG
Organism: Lentisphaeria bacterium; assembly: GCA_017629975.1. Taxonomy (GTDB): domain Bacteria; phylum Verrucomicrobiota; class Lentisphaeria; order Victivallales; family Victivallaceae; genus UBA1784. The sequence goes on along the minus strand of JAGBWB010000205.1, from coordinate 483 downwards.
GCAGAAAGGCAGGTTTGATCGCAGCGGCGCTCTTTGCTTTCAATCTGACCTGTGCCGCCAACGCCCCCATGCTTCTTTCTGACACACTTTTCGGCTTTTTTGCGGCATGTCAATTCTATTTTTTCATCCTTTTTTACCGCAGTAAAAAAAGTTCTGATTTTCTCCTCTGCATACTTTTTGCCGCAGCAGGAACTTTGATCCGTCCCATCAATCTGCCCTGGATCGCTCCGGCGCTGGTGCTGTTATGGATGCGCCCTCAAATGCCGTGGCAGAGAAAGCTCAGCACTTCTTTGTGTGCTCTGCTGATTACATCTGCCATTCTTCTCCCCTGGATGGCGCGGAACGCCGCTTCAGGAGCGCCCTGGTGTATTGACACCAATACAGGCGCCATGGTCCATCAGAATGGAGCCATGATCCTTGCTGAAGCAAAGGGGACAAACTATGAGTTTGAAAAAGAAAAGATCCGCAAAGAGTATGATACTC
>JAGBWB010000204.1 GCA_017629975.1 Lentisphaeria bacterium | reverse complement strand
TCTTTGCGAATGACATCTTTGCCATTTTTTGAATGACTTTTGAAATTACCTCTAACTCCTTAATATAGCATCAACTTATTTTTTTTTCAAGTTTCAAAGGCGAGATCGGTGTTTGATTTAGAGGCGCGGAGGCGCTATATTATACCGTTGCAATCTGTGGATGATAAAAGGCAATAAAAACTTGAAAGGGATCTTCTTATGGGCCGTGAACGCTGGAGCTGTGAAAAAGCATGGGAGTGGTACAATAATACACCTTGGCTGCGGGGATGCAATTTTCTGCCCTCTGACTGCTGCAACCGTATTGCTTTCTGGCAGGAACTGGATTTTGAGAAACATCTTGAAACCTGTGACCGGGAGCTGGCCCTTGCAAGTTCCATCGGCTACAATACGATCCGTGTGATCCTTGAACATATTGTTTATGCCGAGGAACACGACTCCTTTATGGTGCGCTTTGAAAGGTTCCTTGAAGTGGCCGCCAAAAATAATATTGCTGTCATGGTCTGTTTCGGCAACGACTGTACCGTTCCCAAAAATGCCGCCTACCGGGCGCCCCACATCGGGGTGCAGGAGTATGACTGGGGATATCACGGCGGCAGAAAGAACTCCCCCCACGGCAGCCACCCCGATGCGGTGGGGTTCAGTATCCTTGATGAAGAGGAAACGGCTGAAGTCTTTTTCAATATGGTCCGCGAGATCATCTCAAAGTACAAAGATGACAAGCGCATCTGTGTCTGGGATCTTTTCAACGAACCCGGCAACAACAACCGTCACGAGATCTCAGTTCCTCATGTTCAGAAGATCTTTGATGTGGCGCGTTCCTGTGATCCCTCCCAGCCCCTGACCTCCGGTGTCTGGACCGGCTGCCGGAATTTCAAAGCCGCCGAGAAGACGGCACTTGAAAACTCCGATGTGGTAAGTTTCCACTGCTACGGCAGCTACCGGACCAATATCATCTATATTGCCCAGCTGAAAAAGCACAACAGACCTCTTCTCAACACCGAATGGCTCCACAGACCTTTCCACGATACAGTGCAGGAGATGTTCCCCCTCTTTTATCTGGAAAAGGTGAGCTGCTGGAACTGGGGATTTGTGGCAGGTCTTTCACAGACCTACGAACCCTGGGAGTCCATGTGGCGGCGCATTGATGCCGGCGAGGGGGCGAACATTGATGTCACCAAGTGGCAGCACGATCTTTTCCGTCCCAGTCTGCACCCCTACGACCCCAAAGAGATCGAGATCATCAAACAGTTCTGTCAGTACGCCGATGAGGAGTGGGCGGAAAAACAGAATCAGTAAGCATTCCTCTTATTTCAGCCGGGTGCGCTGGCGGTACTCTTTTGGGGAACACCCCATGTGCTTGCGGAAGAACTTGGAAAAGTAAAATTCGTTGTTGAATCCTGCGGCAAAGGCGATTTCACGGATATTCTTTTTTTCTGCGGTCAGCTGACGGCACGTCCGGCTGAGGATCATGCGGGTCAGAAAGTTTTTGGGAGTGATCCCCGTTTGGCGGGTGAAATTCCGGGAAAAATTCTCTCTGGAAACACCGTGGAGCGCCGCAAGTTCCTCCACTGTCACCCGGGCAGGGGGGACTTTTTGCAGGTAATCAAGCTCCTTTTTATAGGGTGCGAAACGGGTGACATGTTCCAATTCAGTAAAGGGCATGTTGACCAGACGCGCCGCAAACTCCGTAATGATGCTCCGCAGCTGAAGCGCGGCGGCAAATTGTGAGGGGCATTCAAAGGCCTCCTGCGCCCGGCGGAGAAGTGAGGCGTCGGCAATTTCACAGAGATGACCGTATCCGGAAAAGATGTCGACTCCCTCATAAAGTTCAAGGGTGAAGTGGATGGATATAAATTCCAGCTCCCCGTCAAGAAGAAATTTGCAGGGGTGGTGCAGAGGGGTAAAATAGGCGTTCCCGGGTTTCAGAACAAAGGTGTCCCGGGCGTCCTCAATGCGGCACAACTCCCCGCCGGGATTGTTGATGACCATGAAAAAACGGCTGACAGGCAAGGTGTGATACTCTCTGCCTGCCACGGGCCAGGTGCCTTTGGCAAAATGCTGCACTTCAAGATTCAGGCGGTTCGCCGTCTGTATGGCAAATGAGTTGTTTCTGACAGGCATTATTGTTTTTCCTTTCACTCTAATATAGAGCTTTTTTTTGAAAATACAAACTCCAAAGTCACAAAAGTGTAAATATTGCTCTTTTTTATTCATTCAATATTCCGGAAGTTGATATTATATTATAAGTATGATGACAACCCATGAAAGGAGTGGAGCTATGCTTTACGCATCATTTGACAGTGACCGTGAATATCTGGTCAACAAGTTCCGTAAACCTGTTTTTGAAGAGGGAACGGGAGTCTCCCAGGAAGAGATCATTGAACATATTCTTGAATTTGCCGACACTCTCACCCCTCAGAATCTGCCCAAGCCTGTGATCAAGGCACGCTGTTTTGAACATGTGTGTCAGCAGATGTTCATTGATGTCAATCCCCATGACGATTTCCCCGGTTTCGGATGCTATGACAGAAAGAAACGGCCCCTCTCCCCCCTGGTGGGACGCTGGAACTATGAGGTCGACTCCACCGTCAATAAAGAACGCGCCGAAATGTGCTGGCCCCGGAACAGCGCCGGACTTCACATGATCTGGAAAGACTTTGACCACTCCGTCCCCGACTGGGACGCCATGGTGGAACTGGGGTATCCCGGATTGCTGGAACGCCTTGAAAAGTACCGTAAACTCCATGAGGAAAAGGGAACTTTAACCCCCGCCGTTGCCGCCCACTTTGAGGGAATGAAGATCACTGTCAATGCCCTCCTTGACCATTTGGGGAAACTGATCGATTTTGCCCGCGCCCGCCACGCCGGAAATCCCCGAATAGAACGGGAGATCCGCTGCCTTGAACAGCTCCGGCAGGGACCGCCACGGGATTTTTACGAAGTGCTGATGCTTATTTATGTGCAGTTTTACTACTGTGAACACATTGACCACTTTCAGGTCCGCTCTCTGGGGGGGAATCTGGATGATCTGCTGCTGCCTTTCTATGAACGGGATCTGAAAGAAGGACGCTACACCATTGAGGATATGCGGGAGTTTCTCACCTGCTTCCTCATGCAGTGGGGTTCCATTGACAACTACTGGGGACACCCCTTCTATTTGGGAGGAACGGCGAAAGACGGCTCTTCTCTTTACAACGATGTCTCCTATCTGATCCTTGATGTCTTTGATGAACTGCACATCCCCACCCCCAAGATCCAGCTGAAAGTTGCAAAGAATACGCCGCAGAAACTTCTTGATACGGCGTTCCGCATGATCCGTGACGGACACAGCAGTCTGGTCTTTGTTTCTGATGACAACATCAGAAAAATAAAGATGTGTTACGGCTACTCCGAAGAAGAGGCGCGCACATGCAACGTCACAGGGTGCTACGAAACCGCCGCCCGGGGCATCGCCAACGGCACCGGCGCCGGACATGCCAATTTTATGAAGATCTTTGAACTGATTTTCAACGACGGCAGAGACCCCGCAACAGGATACACGGTTGAAAACTGCGGCGCCCTCAAGCTGGATGAGATCAAAAACTTTGACGACTTTTTCAAAAGTTTCCTGCGTTATCTTGACGATATCATTGAAGTCATCATCAAGTGTGCCGATGGAAATGAAGCCAATCTTCATGAAGTGAATCCGTCGCTCCTTTACTCCGTGACCGCTCTGAACAGTCTTGTAACGGGCAGGGATGCCTTTTCAAACGGCAACGTTTACAACGTTTCAGGTATTCTGCTCTGCGGCATCGGTACGGCGGTGGATGCTTTGATGGCGGTGAAAAAGTTCGTCTTTGAGAAAAAAGAGTTGACTTTGCAGGAGTTCCGGGAGATCCTGAAAAACAACTGGGCAGGCGCCGAAGAGCTGCGCACCAGGATCCTGCTTGACAGAGACAAGTTCGGCAACGGCATTGAAGAGGTGGATTTCTACGCCCATATACTTGCCCATTACGCCGGACGCAAGATCAATATGCGCCCCAATGCCCGAAAGGGATTTTATGCAGCCTCAGGACACAGCGCCCGGCAGTTTATTTCCATGGGCGGAAAAACCGGCGCCACCCCTGACGGACGCCTTGCCGGTGAAGAGTTTTCCAAAAACCTTTCCCCCACCATGGGCATGGACAGAAACGGCGTCACCGCTCTCATCAAATCCGTCTGCACCATGAACGCCCTTGATCTGCCCGGGGATTTCCCCCTTGATGTGATGATGCACCCCGCCACAGTTCAGGGTGAGGAGGGACTTGCCGCATTGCGGGGACTGCTCTACACCTACTTTGCCAAAGGGGGCGTTGCAATACACTTCAACATCTTTGACGCAGAAACGCTGAAAAAAGCTCAAGTTGAACCTGAGAAATATGCCAATCTGCAAATAAGAGTCTGCGGATGGAACGTCCGCTTTGTGGAACTTCCCAAATGTGAACAGGACGCCTACATCCGGCGGGCGGAAAATATTGCGGAGTAATGACCATGGCGATCACAGGCATTCTTCTTGACACCAAACGTTTTGCCGTCCACGACGGCCCCGGGATCCGCACCGCCTTTTTCACCAAGGGATGTCCCTTGAAGTGCATCTGGTGCCACAATCCTGAAAGCACCTCACCGCTGCCCCAGACGGGGTTTTACAAGGAT
>JAGBWB010000203.1 GCA_017629975.1 Lentisphaeria bacterium | reverse complement strand
GATGAACATGAACGCGGTTCAAGTATCTATGCGTCTCTCTGCAGCAGCAAGTGGAACGATCTTTCCCTTTACTTTGTTGATACTCCCGGATACAGCGAGTTTTTCGGACAGACTCTGGGCGCTATCCGCGCCTGTGACGCGGCACTGGTGGTGATTGATGCGATCGACGGTCCCCAGATCGGAACCGCAAGAGCCTGGAAAGCCGCCCGCGAACGCGGTATCGCCCGCTTCGGTTTCGTCAACAGGATCGACAAGGAACGCGCCGACTTTGAAGCCACTCTGGAACAGATGCGGAAAAATCACGGCCGCAACGTTATTATCCCTCTCTACTGGCCCGTGGGTAAGGAAGAGGGTTTTGAAAGAGTTGTCAGCGTCCTTTTTGACAAGGATATCCCTGCTGATATCGCCGACCAGGTGGCTGAATGCCGTCAGCTCTGGATGGATGCCATCGCAGAGACGGATGATGAAATCATGATGCGCGTGCTTGACGGCGGCGAGCTTACTGATGAAGAGATCCATACCGGATTGCGGAAGACGATTATGATGGGCAAGACCATTCCCGTCTTCCCCGGCAGCGCGGTGAAAGGCATCGGTGTTCCTGAACTGCTCAACGCCATCAAAGAGCTCTTCCCCAATCCCTTTGAATACGCCACTGTTGACGGTGCGGACCTTGATGTCACAGAAGACGGTGCCGCTCTCGGTGTTGTCTTTATGAGTCTCAATGATCCTTATACAGGGCAGCTGACCTTTGTCCGCGGTATTTCCGGTTCTTTCACCGGCGATCTGGATATCTACAACCGCACTACCGGCGCCAAGGAGCGCTTCGGCTCCATGTTCGTTATGAACGGCAAGACTCAGACCGCACTCCCGGCAGCCGGTCCCGGAACTCTCTTTGCTGTGGCAAAGCTGAAGGACTCCCATATCGGCGACACCATGTCAAGCGATCCCAATTCCAGAGTTCTTCCCGGCGTTGAACCGCCCAATCCCATTATGTTCTACGCTGTCACTGCGGCAAAGTCCGGCGAAGATGAAAAGATCGTTGCAGGTATCAACAAGATCATTGAAGCCATGCCCTCAGTCAAACTTGAGCGCAACAATGAGACCCATGAACTTCTGCTCTGCGGCATGGGCGATCAGCAGCTGGGGATCGTCTCCCGCCGTCTGAAAGAACAGTTCAAGGTTGAAGCAGTCCTTTCTACGCCCAAGGTTCCCTACCGCGAAACTATTACCGGTTCCGGCGAAGGTCATTACCGTCACAAGAAACAGTCTGGCGGTGCCGGACAGTTTGCTGAAGTCTTCATGCGTATCTCCAGCAGTCCTGACGGTTACAAGTGCACCAATGATGTTGTGGGCGGCGCCATTCCCAAGAACTTTATCCCCGCCATTGAAAAGGGCGTGCAGGATATGCTTGAAGAAGGTCCTCTCGTGGGATGCCGGGTGGAAAACGTCTCTGTTTCCATCTTCGACGGTAAATACCACCCTGTTGACTCCAATGAAATGGCATTCCGCATCGCCGGGCGCCAGGCTTTCAAAGAGGCAATGAATCAGGCAGGTCCTGTGATTCTTGAACCCATTATGAGCATCAGCGTCCATGTCCCCAGTGCCTACACCGGAGATATCAACGGCGACTTGAACCACAAGCGCGGACGCATCCTCGGAATGGAATCTGAAGAGGGTATCGAGATCATCAAGGCTGAAGTCCCCATGGCAGAACTTCACAAGTATGCTACCGAACTGCGGAGCATGACTCAGGGACGCGGCACTTTTGAGATGGAATTTGCCCGTTATGAACAGGTTCCGGGCAATGTTGCACAGGAGATCATCGCCAAACATCAGGCGGAAAAAGGCGAAGAATAATCACTTAACTCTCACTCAGAACGGGAGCCGGATTTTTCCGGTTCCCGTTTGTTGGTTTCTGAAAAACAATGAACGATTTGCAATTATTGACACAAGCTCAGGGCGAGGAATTGCTCCTGACAGATATTCCTGAAAACTTTTTCAAAAAGTACGCCCGGGGACGCTGTGCCGTTTTTACAGGTTTCAAAGGCGTTGAAGCAAATGGAGCATGGAGCGATTTTTCGGCAGCGGTTCCCGGCGCAGAAAGGTTTTCCGGCATAGAAGCGGAACCTGCCGTAGAAACAGTTGAAAGAATGACTGCCTTTCTCAAAGACGGCAATTTTGATACAGTATTTGCCATCGGCGGCGGCAGCGTGCTTGATGCTGCAAAAGCGGCTTTGCTGCTTTCTCAATCCCCCCTGCCCCTCAGGGAACTTTTCGGCATCAATCAATATTCTGCCCGTTTTCCGGAAAAAGAGGTGAAGCGCATCGTGGCTGTCCCAACCACTTCCGGGACAGGCTCTGAAGCCACTCAATACTCCAACATTGTTGACAAAAGCGCCGGAGTCAAAAAGCTGATTGCTGAAAAGGTTTGCGTACCTGCCGCCGGGTGTCTTGTTCCGCGTTATACGGCAACTATGCCCCGTTCAGTAACTCTTGCCACCGGATGCGATGCTCTTGCACATCTGATGGAGGGGTTCCTCAACACCAACGCCGACGCAAATCATCCGGAAGCCAACAACTGGGCGCTGACAGGCATCAAACTTGTGAAAAGATTTCTGCCGGGGGCTCTTGAAAACGATCCGGAATGCCGCAGACAAATGGCTCTTGCGGCAGCTCTGGGCGGCATGACGATCCGTTTCAAATCAACGGGATTGCCTCATTTGTGCAGTTTTTCATGGTTTGGCAGGATCGAACACGGTATTGCCGCCATTATGCTTTTGCCTGAATCATGGCGTTATTATCTGGGCAACCCTGAAGTCGCAGAAAGAACCATG
>JAGBWB010000202.1 GCA_017629975.1 Lentisphaeria bacterium | reverse complement strand
AGAAGGCAACGAAGTGGTCTGTCTTGACAACTTTGCCACCGGAGGCGGGAAAATCTTGTTTCTGCCATGGCAAATCCCCGCTTTACACTTATTGAGGGGGATATCAGAAACAGGGACGTCTGCAAAAAAGCTGTGGAAAACGTGAAGATCGTTTTTCACGAAGCCGCTTTGGGCTCAGTTCCCCGTTCCATTGCCGATCCCGCAGAATCCACCTCTGTCAATGTGGCGCGTTTCGTGAATATGCTCCATGCCGCCGTTGAGGCAAAGGTGGACTCCTTTGTCTATGCCTCAAGTTCTTCTGTTTACGGTGATGAGGAAAAGCTCCCCAAAAAAGAGGAGCGCATCGGTACTGCTCTTTCTCCTTATGCCGTGACCAAATATGCCGATGAACTTTTCGGCGCGAATTTTGCAAGTGTTTATGGCATCAAAGTCACCGGTCTGCGTTACTTCAACGTCTTCGGTCCCCGACAGGATCCCAGAGGGGCATACGCCGCTGTGATCCCCCGTTTTGTGACGGCTCTGCTCCGCCATGAAAGTCCTGTTATTTTCGGTGACGGAACCAATTCAAGAGATTTTACCTTTGTTGCCAACGTTGTCAGTGCCAACAAACTTGCAGCGCTCCGCGGGGGCAGCGGCCACCGGGTCTACAATGTGGCAGCCGGGGGCAGAACCAATCTCAACGAACTTTTTGAAGCTCTCAGAGAGGCTCTTGTGCTGCGGGGCGTCCCCTGCGGCGATGTCCAGGTCAGATATGCTCCCGGAAGAGCGGGAGACATCCCCCACTCCTTTGCCGATGTTTCCCGTGCGGAAGAGGAACTCGGATACCGCAGTCTGTACGACATCAAAGCGGGGATCCGGGAAATGGTCGGGTATTATATGGAGAATTACAGCAACAATGAATAAGATGCCGCCACTGATGATCCTTTGCGGAGGCATGGGAACACGTTTGAGAGAGGTGACAGAGCTTCTCCCCAAACCCATGGTCCCCATCGGGGAACAGCCCATTGTCTGGCATATTATGAAAAGCTATGCCGCTTTCGGGGTGAAACGCTTTATCCTCTGCCTCGGTTACAAACGGGAGTGTTTTGTAGACTACTTTGCCAACTATCAGCTGAGAACCACTGACGCTACCATTTTTCCCGGCAGAAAGAATCAGCTTCAATTTCACGGAAAAAGCGATGAAAGCGACTGGGAGATCACCCTTGCCGGAACCGGTGTCGGCTCCGGAACCGGCTCCCGGGTGCGGATCGCTTCAAAATATCTGAGAGATGAGGATGACTGCTTTTTTCTGACCTACGGCGACGGCGTCAGTGACATTGATATTGCTGCTGAGCTTGAGTTCCACTGTTCTCAGAAAGTTGAATTGACAGTGGGAGCAGTTCATCCGGCGGCGCGTTTCGGAGAAATCAGGATCTCACAGGACAACAAAGTAAAATCCTTTGTAGAAAAACCCTCCCGTGTTTCAGGCTATATCAACGGCGGATTCATGGTCATGCAGAAAAGTTTTGTTTCCCGTTTCATTCCAGAGGAAGATTGTTTCCTTGAACAGCAGCCGCTCCACGACGCCGCCGCTGCGGGCGAGATGGCAGCGTTCCGTCATGAGGGCTTCTGGCAGTGTATGGATACCCCCAGAGAACATACCATGCTCAATGATATGTGGAAAGAGAATGCCGCTCCCTGGACAAAGTTCTGGAAATAAGAAAGAGGCGCAGTCAGATGTTTGACGGAGTTTACAGCAAACGCAGGTGTCTCATCACCGGCCATACCGGATTCAAAGGTTCGTGGCTGGGCTTCTGGCTTTCCCGGCTCGGAGCAGAACTTTGCGGCGTTTCCCTGCCTGTGGAAACCCCGGCACATTTTCATCTGCTTGAAAATTATGGAAAATCTTTTTTCTGTGATATCCGTGAACGTGAAAGTTTGCAGAAAATATTTGACTCTTTTCAGCCTGAGATCGTCTTTCATCTTGCCGCACAGCCTCTGGTGCGTCTTTCTTATAAAGAACCTGTGGAAACCTTTGATGTGAACGTCATGGGAACCGTCAATCTTCTTGAGTGCTGCCGGAGATGTGAAAGCGTTCAGAGTGTGGTGGCTGTAACCACCGATAAATGTTATGAAAACCCCGAAACCGGCGTTCCTTTTGCAGAGGATTCCCCCCTTGGCGGATATGATCCTTACAGCGGTTCCAAAGCGGCGGCTGAAATGGTGGTTTCAAGTTACAACCGCTCTTTCTTTATTCCGGAGTCCCGGGTCCGCTGTGCCTCTGCCCGGGCGGGCAATGTGATTGGCGGCGGCGACTGGGCAGCAGACCGTCTGATCCCCGACCTTGTGCGCGGGGCAGTCAAAGGTGTTGCCGCAAAGCTCCGCAATCCCGGCGCTGTGCGTCCCTGGCAGCATGTCCTTGAACCTCTGAGCGGATATCTTCAGCTGGGGGCGGAACTTTACAAAGGTCCTGCCTGCACCGGCAGCTGGAACTTCGGTCCTGCTGAAAGCGATACTCTGACTGTGGGGGAGGTTGCTGAAAAAATGCACCGCTGCTGGAATAAAATGAATTTTGAATACGAAGAAGAAAAAAATGCTCCCCATGAAGCCTCGCTCTTGCGTCTGGATTGCTCCAAGGCGGCAGAGAAACTCAAGTGGTTCGGAGTCTGGGACTCTGGAAAGGCCATTGAACATACCGTTATGTGGTACCGGGAGTTTTACGAAAACGGCAGAGTTATGACCGCAGATGATCTGGAGTGCTACTGCCGCGATGCTGAAGAAAAGGAGTTGGCATGGACAAAATAAAAGAAGCTGAAGCGATCAGAACGCAGATATTGGAACTTACTGCCCGTTATTATTCTCTTGTCCATGACAGAAGTTCCGAAAAGTTTGTGCCCGGTGAAAGCCGGATCAACTATGCCGGAAGATGCTTTGATGAAAAAGAGATGGTCAATCTCGCCGATTCTGCTTTGGAGTTCTGGCTTACATCCGGCAGATATACCCGGGAGTTTGAAGAGAAATTCGCCGCCATGCTGGGAGTGAAAAAATGCCTCCTTGTCAACAGCGGCTCTTCGGCAAATCTGCTGGCTTTTATGGCTCTGACCGCTCAGGAGCTGGGCGAAAGAAGGATCAAACGGGGCGATGAAGTCATTACTGTCGCAGCAGGATTCCCCACAACGGTTTCACCCATCCTTCAGTATGGCGCGGTTCCCGTTTTTGTGGATATCGACCCCGCTACGGTCAATATCGATCCTGAACTTCTGGAACAGGCGCTTTCGCCCCGGACTAAAGCTGTTATGGTGGCTCATACTCTGGGAAATCCCTTTGATCTTGAACGGGTTTGTGCTTTCTGCAAAAAACACGGACTCTGGCTCGTTGAAGACAACTGCGATGCCCTGGGATCGCGTTACAATGGAAAATTTACCGGGACATTCGGCGATTTCGGGACCTCAAGTTTTTATCCGCCTCACCACCTGACCATGGGGGAGGGTGGCGCCGTTTACACCTCGGATCCTCTCCTTGCCCGGATCGCACTTTCTTTCAGGGACTGGGGCAGGGACTGCTGGTGTCAGTCGGGCTGTGACAATACCTGCGGATGCCGTTTTACCCGGCAGTTCGGCACGCTCCCTGCCGGATATGACCACAAGTATGTTTACAGCCACTTCGGTTACAATCTGAAAGCCACTGATATGCAGGCTGCCGTCGGCTGCGCTCAATTGGAAAAACTGGAAGGCTTTTCAGCGCTCCGCAAGCGCAACTTTGAGTATCTGAAAGAGCGCCTTGAAGATCTGCCGCAGCTGAAGATCATGGAAAAACTGCCTCAGAGTGATCCGGCTTGGTTCGGATTCCTCTTTACATTGAGCGAAGATGCCGGGTTTACACGGAACGAACTGGCTGAATTTCTTGAAAAACGCAACATTCAGACCCGGAATCTCTTTTCCGGCAATCTCACCCGCCATCCCTGCTTTGAAAATCTGGGCATTGACAGGGACTACCGGATCGCTTCACCTCTGACCCATACCGACGGTATTATGAACAGAGGTCTCTGGATCGGCGTCTATCCCGGAATGAGTT
>JAGBWB010000201.1 GCA_017629975.1 Lentisphaeria bacterium | reverse complement strand
AGCTGGATCTCTGCCACATCGATCTTCATCAGCTCTGCCGCATCAGCAAGAATATGGCTCCACCGCTGCCCGGGGAGTCCCGCCAGAAGATCGGCGTGGGTCTCAAAGGCAGCAGATTTACACAAAAATCTCATTCCCTCAAGGGCGGCGGAAACGCTGCTGTTTCGCCCTGAAAGACGCTGGACCTCCTGATCCAGACATTGGATGCCGGCTTCTATGTGGAGCTGTCCGGGACGCGCCTGAAGCAGTTCCTGCTGCAAAGATCCATTCAAAAACTGAGGATGCAGTTCAAGATGAAAACGCATTCCGGGAAACTCCTCCCGGAACATCCGCAGTATGGCACTTCCCCGTTCCTGAGGCAGATTAAAAGTCCGGTCAAGCATCCGCACCTCTTTTACTCCTTTTGATTCAAGGAGATGCAGCTCCTCCCGGAGCTGCTCCAAAGTACGGTAGCGGGTCTGGGAGCCGCCGCTTGTGCAGTAAAAGCACTTCATGGGACACCCCCGGGAGCTTTCCATCTGCACAAAGGGTTTCTCCGTCACGAAAAAAGGGTCGGTCACAGGAAAAGGGGATGCTGCCCAGTCCGTAAATACGGCGTTCCCTTGAGCAGGCAGGATCTTCCCGGGGAGACGCTCCGAAGCATCAAAGTTCTCAAGGTAAGTCCTGAACCACTCCTCCCCCTCCCCCCGGAAAACACGGTCCAGCCAGGGATAACTTTGCAGCAATTCAGAAGCACCGTCGCCGAGACACTCAGGACCGCCCACGGCGATACGGCATTCTGGGGCAAGGATATGATACCTCTGCAAGATTTCCAGAACTGTTGCACGGTTGAAAAGATACAGATTTGAGACCAGAAGATCGCACTTGAGAGAAGCGATGGCGCGTACTGCCTCCATCACATCTTCCTGACTGGTCATATCATAACGGAGCCACTCCCATTGCGTCAGCTCCCGGCAGGCGCTGTGGAGCAGCGGGAGCGCCAGAGAGGAGTGGGAGTAGGAACAGTTGACCGTCAGAAAGAGCAGACGGCGTTTTTCAATGGCTTTACAGGACATGGTATTTGATTTACTCCGGTGTTGGTAAGGCTTCCACTTTGATCTTCTGGATGATGCGGTACTCGTCACCGGGAGCAAGTTCCATCTCATCCTCTCCGGCGCGGTTGCACTCCACACAGAGAAAACGGCGGTACTCATCATCGTTCAAATCAGTGATCTGGCGACACCGCTCAGAACCGGGATTCCAGACCAGAGTGGAACTTGAGTTTTCTTTGGAAACGATCACTTTCCGTCCCCACCGGGGATCAAGGATCTCCACCGTCTCTCTCTGGGGATAATAGAGGCGGCAGACTTCGCCTTTTATCTTCAAAGGCGTGTTCTCTCCAAACTGCACTGCGCCGCCCTTGACGGTATAAGGGGTCTGTTCCAAACCTGTGACGCTTACTTTTTCGCAGTCGCTGACGGCAAAGTAAGTATGGAGCGCACAGGAAATACGGACCGGTACATCTGCGGTATTTTTCATAACAAGGGCAATTTCAAGATGCTCCGTCACTTTGACTTCGGTTACAAGTTCAAAAGGAAAATCCACAAATTCTGCCGGAACAGCTGATACAGGCAGTTTCATGCGGAGAAAATCTTTTTCACAGGCACTCATTTCCCACCTGGCAGTGCGGGCGAATCCCTGTATGGGTCTGCCCGGCACCGGAGAAGCTCCGAACCAGGGCCAGCAGACCGGGACGCCTCCGCGGATGGATCGTTCACTGCTCCATGCGGCTTTTTCTCCGAGAAAGATCACATCCTCAGGCGAAAGAGAAGTGACCGCTTTCAGGATCTGTCCGCCACAGCTGCTCAACACCACCTGCCAATATTCATTTTCAAGCAGAAATATTTCGGGAAACCGTTTCTGCAATTCTCCGTTATTCAAACACTTTTCTTTCATTTGTCTCTTCTGCCATATTTACTGCATACATGTGTCACTTATACAATATAGCAAAAGAATGATTTTTTGCAAGTTCAACGCTCCACATATTTTCTGCAAAAGGAGTTTGAGAAATTAAATCAACAGAAACTCAGCCAGGCGTTAAAAACATGTTTTATTTCTCAACGCTCTGTTTTTTTCCCGGCAGCGGATGCTTTCGGAGTGATGAACCTTTCAAGAAATGACTTTTTCCGGGAGTCGTCTGAAAGAAAGACCTTTTCTCCTGCACATGTATGGAAGATAAGAAACTCTTTGTATATATAGACCCGGTAAAAAAAGATTCCCTCAACCTCTGTGTAATGGTCTGCTTTCTCCGGTGCGGCACCGCACAGTTCCAGAGCGGAAAATAACCTGCGTTGCTCTTTCAGCGGATACTTCCCGGATGTATATGCAGAAAGATCCTTTTTTGTGCTGATACGCGCAGCCATAAAAATATCATAAACAGGCCGGTTCACATGTCCCTTAAAAACAAAGCACTCCACTTTTCTGATTTCAAAGAGGTCAACGATTTTCTGAACTTCCTGACTCAGCAGAATTGCATTTTTTTTATCAGGCACGGGAGTCTGCAATGTAAACTCCTTTACTGTACTCCGCCAAACCGGGAACCGGGCGCAGCGTCGGTATTCGTAAAAAATGATCCCCAAACCCGCAACAAAGAAAAGAACGATCAGGAGTGCCCAGTATTTCAGAATTTTAACCGCCGTCTTTTCACAGAGTAACATTTACACATCCTCCATTTTCAAGTTTTCATCGCAAACTGGCAGAGAAATAAAGCCGCTTGTTTTTTCGGTCAAAGACCAATTTTTCCCCGCAATCGCTGAAATCCTTGTAACTGCTGAAAACAAATCCCTCTTCAACTTCAACTTTTACGGGGGCATGGATCCCTTTATGGGCGTTTACAGCGGATTTGGCAGTTTCCGTCAGAATGAGCGGAGCAGTGATCTCCTTGAATTCCCAATTCTGCCTGACAGCGGCCTTTTTCAATATTCCTTCATCAACATCACCTTCAAAAAGAAAGGTGTTGCAGTTTTTGTAATATGAAGCGTTGCGTAACTCAAGCCCTCTTGCCTTGAAAGAGGGCAGATCCACGCCGCATTCCGGATTTTTAATGGAATATACCCTGCAAAGAAACATGGAGGGGAGGCACATAAGTGCAACGAACGGAGCTGATCCTAAAGCAAGAATAATAATGAGGAATGCCCTGAATGAAAAAGAACGCAACTCCCGGGTCATCCGGGCGATCAGACCTCCCATAATGAATAGGGCAAAGCCCAGGTTCCAAAGAACGATCAATTGAAATTCAATACAGCAGCTGATGAGTGCTGCCGCAGCCGTAACTCCGTAAATGATCCGCTTTTTATCCGTTTTTGTCATATTTTCAGGCGCTGCTCTCTTCGGACTTTCTGCCGGATTCCTGTCCGGTACAGATAATATAGCATAAGAAAAAATAAATTCAAGACATTGATAAAAAAAGCACCGGATCTTTTGGAGAACCGGTGCCGGAATCAAAAAGTCTGTTTTGAGGCAGAAACTTATGCTTTATCCTTATCCCGCAGAGCCACCCGGCGGATCTTGCCGTTGACGGTTTTAGGCAGTTCAGCCATAAACTCCACGATACGGGGGTATTTGTAGGGAGCGGTATGGGTCTTCACATACTCCTGGATCTCTTTCTTAAGTTCCTCGCTGCCCTCTTTACCTTTGACCAGCACGATGCTTGCCTTGATGACTTTGCCCCGTATGGGGTCGGGAACTCCGGTCACGGCACATTCAAGCACATAGGGAAGTTCCATGATGACGCTTTCAACTTCAAACGGTCCCACCCGGTAGCCGGAAGTTTTGATGATGTCATCAGCTCTGCCCACATACCAGAAGTAACCGTCTTCATCCATCCATGCCTGATCACCGGTGTGATAAAATCCGTCGTGCCACGCCTTGCGTGTATCTTCACAGTTATCCACATACTGATCAAAAAGTCCTGCGGGGTGGTGGTGGGGATCAGCTTTTATGCAGATTTCCCCGGTGTCTCCCACAGCGACAGGTTTGCCGTCAGGATCAAGAAGCACCACTTCATACTGGGGATTGGCTTTCCCCATGCTGCCGGGACGGGGAGCGGTATTGGCAAGAGTTGCAATGGTGAGAGTGGTTTCGGTCTGTCCGAAGCCTTCATAGGGGAGCAGTCCGGAAACGCGGGCAAAGGATTCACTTACTTCAGGCGGCATGGCCTCCCCCGCAGTCGTTACATGCTGCAAGGTGGAAAAATCATACTGCGTCAGATCCTCTTTCACCAGAAAACGGAAAATCGTCGGCGGAGCGCAGAAAGTGGTGATGCCGTACTGTTTGAACATTGGCAGCAGATCGGCAGCATGAAAACGGTCAAAATCATAGGTAAAGACTGCCGCTTCACAGAGCCACTGCCCGTAGATTTTGCCCCAGAGCGCTTTGCCCCATCCGGTATCGGCAACAGTGAAGTGGATCCCATTGGGATCGACCTTGTGCCAATGTCTTGCGGTCATGATATGACCGATGGGATAAGTGTGGTCGTGTTCCACCATCTTGGGATAGCCGGTGGTTCCGGAACTGAAAAAGATCAGCAGAGGATCGGTGGATCTGTGATTTTCAGGTCTGGCAAACTTTGCGGGGAAATTGCCGTACATGGCATCGTAATTCATCCATCCGTCGCGCTCGCCGTTGACGGTGAGTTTCCATTTGAGAGAGGGCGTTTTATCAGCAACGGAATCCACCGCTTCGCAGACACCGTCCCCGGCGGTGCAGACAACACACTTCACCTGAGCCTTGTTGATGCGGTATTCAATGTCATGTCCGAGAAGCTGAACAGGGGCAGGAATAACGACGGCGCCCAGCTTGTGCAAGGCGTTGAGCAGATACCAGAACTGATAGTGTCTGCGGACAATGAGCATGACCCGGTCGCCCTTGCGGATCCCCAGAGAGTGAAACAAATTGGCGGTCCGGGAGGAGTTTTCAGAGATATCCCGGAATGTCAGATCCCTGCACTCTTTTGTATTGGAAACCCAGCGCATGGCAAGTTTGTCAGGTTTTTTCTGAGCAAGGTGATCCAGCACATCAAAGGCGAAGTTGAAGTTTTCAGGGATATTGAACTCAACTTTTTCAAGCTCTCCTGCCTCGTTGCGGAGTTCTTTCATATACTTTTGATAAAGCAGAGTGCCCTTTTCACCGGCAGGGGGTTCATTGCGGAGCGTTTTTCCGGCGCAGCTTTCCTCCTCACTCTCTTCTGCATGGGTGTGCATCACGATGGAAAGGAATTTGCAGCTTTTGCCGTTGCGCGCAGTCAATGCGTGGGGGGAACGCCCGTCAAAGTAGATGGTATCCCCGGTATTGAGAAGCTCTTCTTTTTCCTTGAGAACGATGAGAAGAGAGCCTTCAAGGATCAGAATGAACTCCTGTCCGGAGTGGGTGGAAAACTTCAGCTCCGGCTTTTCCCCCTCAAAGGGAGCGGTGATCACAAAGGGTTCCCCCACACGGTTCTTCATGTGGATCGCCTGATGCAGATACGAAAATCCCGGTCTGCGGGCAAGGGAAAACCCCTCTCCGCTGCGGGTGATGGTGTAGGAACTCAGATTGGAGTCTTCCCCGCTCAGAACTGAAGAAATCTCAATATTGAAAATTTCGGCAAATTTATAAAAGAATGAAAAGGGGGCTTCAGCACTTCCTGTTTCGTAGGAAATATACTCTTCGGGAGTAATGCCGAGGGCAGACGCCATCTGTTCCACTGAATAGTTTGCCTCTGTACGGATTCCCTGAACCCGTGTTCCGATTTGTTTGAGATTTTCCATTTTTTGCCTTTTTCGTTATTTCTTTACACGAACAGGCGGGGAGAATCTTCAGGGAGTCATGTACGACGCCCTTTAAGACCACCCGCAAGCTGTGTAAGTTGTTGCGTGTGGTCTTAAATAATAATGCTGCTAATTCGGCAAATGCTGGTAATTCGGTCAAAAGCACAGCTGTCTGCAATAATGATTGCAGACTTGAAAATTGCTGTGTTTTTAACTTGTTTCATTGCCAAATCCTGAGATGAGCTGTGTCAAACATTCTCTAATATAATACTTGAATGTCATCTTGTCAAGATATTTTTTTGAAAAAAATTTCAAAAATCAGAGAGGTTTTTACAACTGTCTGAAAAATGGTTTGCTGTTTTTTACAGCAAGGTGTAATGTTCGCCCTCTTCCACCTTGCCCCATTCAAGAGTTTCGTAAAACTCGCGGAAGGCTCCGGCGACAGTGGCGTGGGAACTTGTGGTGATCCTGCGGGCAGGAAGGGCGCCCACTTCAGAGATCAGTTTCTTTGAAGTTGCCCGGTATTCCGCCTGAGCAACATAGGGTCCCTCGATAGGTTTGATGGCAAAGGTCTCAGGCGCGGCAAGATATTTCTGCAAAGCAAGTCCGGATTGCTTTTTGATATCTGCAAGCACAGCCCCTCTGGGATAATGCACAGCACCGCTCTGGCGTGCCATGACCTCTTCCGCAGGACATGAGGCGTCAAGAGCTTTATTGAAGCCCTCTTTTACAGCAGAAGTGAAAATGCCGGGGATCAGCTCCTTTGCTTCAAGGGTCAAAGCCAGGTCGCCCGATGCAAAAATCACAGGGATCCCGAGTTCATTGAATCCGTAGGAAAGCTGTCCGAATTCCCCCAGAGAAACGCCGTTGATCCTGAAATCCACCGCCTCGCCCGTCTGAGTATGGGCAAGGTGGGCGTTGGGCGTACCGGCCTTGGCGTGCTGCCCAATAAAGGCCGCCACATCTGCCTGATCGTTGAAAACAGGGGAAACTCTCGCGCCCCGCTGCAAAGCAGCTCTGGGATCAAGGATCTCATCCCGGATGGAGCCGCCGGAACCGTGACCGTCGACCACAGTGACAGAGGTGGCGCCGGCGCCGAAAAAGCCAGCCACAGCGGCGTTGACCTCCTCGGTCAGAAAGCGGCATCCGACTTCATTGCGCCGTCCGGCAGGGGTGCACCAGTCAGGGAAGTTCAGAACGCCGTTGACTCCCTCAAGGTCCGTAATGATAATAACTCTCATAATATTCTTTCAATCCTTATTTGTCGTTAAGTTCAATAAGTTCAACTCTGTCGATCCATACTTTTCCGGTGACGCGCTTAAAAAGAACGAAAAACACGTTGGCCTTTTTGCCTTTGGGGACAGGAGTTGTTCCGGTCTTGAAGGTAAAGGTCAGTTTGTGCCAGGGAGCGGTTCCTTTGGGGAACACCGTGGGCAGCGTATGGACTCTGCCGTTGCCCTCAAAGACGCGAACATAAAGTCCGGGATGGGTGAGTTTTTCCAGCTTGAGGAAGTAGCTCAGCTGATACTTTGTGTTGGGTTTCAGAGGCGGAATGGACTGGCTGAGGGTATGGCATCCGGGGGTTTCCATGCGGCAGGAGCTGCCGCCGAAACGGAAGACTTTTGTATCCCGGTTGATGATCTTATGTGCCGCCCAGCGTCCGATAAAACGGTTTTCGGATCCCACTTTGCTCTGAAAATCCTGATCTTTAAGCAAATTTTTGTTGACAGGAGCGTTGAAGTGGATCACACCGAACTGCTCCACCATGTTCCGGGGAGGCAGTTTGATCCAGTTGTAATAACTGTTTTGACTGCTCAGAGAGCGGAGTCTTGTAAAGTCCGCATTGACACCATTCTTTCCGGCAGCTGCCATAGCGCTGCGGGGAACTTTGATCTCAGCGAACCAGGCCTTGCCCGGCTGGAGAGAAACGGCGGAAACAGCTTTGCTGTCCCAGTTCCAGCGCATATCTCCGGGACGGACGTAAAGATCCGTCATGCAATTTTTTGAAGAGAGCATGATCTGATAATACTCTTTGCGGTCACCCCGGGTATCAAGATAGACTTCAACGCAGTTGTCTTCCCAGAGGTTCCGGTCATCATGTTTGCGCTGGACGGCAACGATCTTTTTTGTTTCGGGTTCTTCACAGCGGAATCCGAAGTAGAAATAGTCCTTATCCCGGAGCATATAGACTTTTGTTTCCACATCGGTCACATCGCCTTTTCTGGCGCGGAGCCAAACGGGAACAGCATTTTTCCAGGCGGGATCGTTGAGTTTACCGTCAATAGTGATCTTTTCACCTTTTTTCAGTTCAGGCATAACGCCCTCATCGACGATCTCACAGGATTTCTTATAGCGCTCCAATCCGGTGGTGACAGGTCCCCAGAATTCGGCGCGGATGAATTTGAGACGCTTCAGAGAATCAGGATCATTTTTCACCAGTTTCTCAGCTTTGTCAAACTCCCTGTTGACGGAGTCGATCATCTTGGCATTGTAAATATTGTTCCAGATCTCAGTCTGAGAGGGAACCACACCTTTGGGGCCCACAGAGGTTTCGATCACATTGCCGCAGATCTTATTCAGCCAGAGCTCTTCACAGCGGTCAAAGATCTTCTGCACGATGGGTCCGGCGGCGCCGTACATGACTTTGAAATGTTCATCAAGAAGTTTATCCACGTCGGTGGAAGTGTCCCACATGATCTTGGCGGCGACATAGTGGTTGAGGAATCCGAAGAGCCAGACGTCGGTCTCAGACTCAAGAAATGCGCCGAAAGTGAATCCTGCCTGCCGTTTCAGGAATGTCCCCATGGCGCGGGGGGTGGAGTTGGGGATCCAGCCCACAACGGCGCGGGCCTTGGTGGGGTAAAGCCACAGATAGGGCTTGGTGCCGAGTTTTTTGTTCCAGGTACGCAGCAGCTGATCGTTGGCTTTCTGGGTGGGCAGTTTTTCATCATAGGGACCTGTCAGAGCCAGCTGAACGATGATATTGGAGGGGATCTCCACATCAGGAACGGGTTTGTATTCGGCATAGGCCATGCAGGTCACGAAACCGGGCACTTTTCTTTTCTGGAGCTCTTTGGCAAATGAAGAAAAGTAGTTCCACATGAAGTTGCTGACCTTCTGCTTGTCTCCACTTGTAAAGAGAGCTTTGCACTTATCGCAGTAGCAGGGAGGCATACCGTCATTGGGCATAAGGTTGAAAAAGGGTTTGCGGTGGGGGAAGCCCCATCCCACTCTGCCGTGACCGTTCTGGACGCCCCGTTTGGAGGCGGGTTTTCCGGTCAGAAGATCAATGGCGTCAAGAAGGATCTCATTTTTCAGCTCCATATTGCTGAAACAGAGGTGTCCGAGATCGTAGTTGGGATTGCCCATCTTGACTTCAGCGTTCCAGCGTCTGCCGTTTTTATTCAGGGCGAAATATTCAGGATGGCTTTTGCCGAAGCGGTTCACCAATCCCAGATATCCCAAACCATGACAGTTGGGGATATACAAAGTGCTGGTACGCAGCTGGTACCGGGAAAGGGCCTGCCAATTTTGGGGGGCGTTGGTGTAAACGAACTTCTGCCCCTCCATAACAGGTCCCCAGGTCTTGAAGTAAAAGGTACGGTGCTGCATATCAGGACGCTCGGCAATATCGATCCCGGGCAGAATGATCTCTTTTTTCTTCGGGATGACGGTACCGATCTCGCCGGGGAAGTAGTAGCGGACTCCAGCGAAACGCTCAAGGAAATCCTGAACGCCGAAAAGAGTGGCGCGTTCAACATAGTTGGGATTGGTGGCAGGATTGGCGGTGCGGTCATCGTTGCCGATGATCAGTACCTGTTTTCCTGCGCTCTTGATAAAAAATCCGTCACGATCAAGACCTTTGAGATCAAGTTTCATCGTATTGGCAAGGGCGGCATCCCCCACATGCAGCGCGATCTTCCCGGTGCCTTTTTTGACAACGGGGACTTTGCAGTTGAGAATTTTCCCCAGAGTTTCACTGAGCAAGGATCCTGCATACTTTGCCGCAGGCGTTGCTTTGGCAGGCACGACCACTTCAAAAGAGCCGGGTTTGAGAACCAGCTTTTCACTGTTTTTCAGAACGATCCTCCGCGGCGAAACCGCCTTGGGGGCGAAACGGATCTCTTCTGCGCCATAGACAGCCGCCGCTGACGCAAGAAGAAACAGCCACAACATTTTTTTCATTATTCTTTCTCCTGAGCATGTTTAAAAAATATTACGCAAAAAAATAAAGTCACTGCGTTAAGATACACCGTCACTTAAAATATTACAAGGTAAAAAA
Source organism: Lentisphaeria bacterium (assembly GCA_017629975.1). Taxonomy (GTDB): domain Bacteria; phylum Verrucomicrobiota; class Lentisphaeria; order Victivallales; family Victivallaceae; genus UBA1784. Next base: position 914 of record JAGBWB010000201.1, on the reverse strand, counting down.
AGTAAAAAAAAGGCAAACAGTCTTGAAAAAAAACATTTAAGAGGATATATTACCACCAGTCTGTTTTTTTGAAGTAATTACTTCAGTTCAGGTAAAAAAAGGAAAAAATAAAAAACGTCCCTCAAAATGTGACAGAAACGCCTTGAGATAACAAGTTTCAATAAAAACACGGAGGAATAAATGAAAAAGAAATGTTTCACACTGATTGAACTTCTGGTCGTTATCGCCATTATCGCCATTCTTGCCGCCATGCTGCTGCCCGCTTTGCAGCAGGCAAGGGAACGGGGAAAAACGTCAACCTGTGTCAACAACATGAAACAGTTGGGTCTTGCAAATGCCGCTTATCAGCCTGATAATCAGGATTGGCTGGTACCTTATCAGAATACTTTCACCAACTCCGACGCAACAGCCAATCCCTATCATTTCGCCTCAGGTTACGGCGGCAGACCACTCGGACAAGGGTATGTAGCAGGAGCCGGAACCGGTCTTCTGGCAGGCTACCTGGGACATAATATCGACTCTGACATCGGCGGTGCCCGCAAGCGCAATGCCGCCCATGAGCCTAAAGTCAGTCCTCTGGCATGTCCCAACTTCAGTGCCAACGCCCTGCGCGCCCTGGGCGAAGCCAACGCCGACAGAGGATTTGCTTTGAACTACTATATCTACAGGGGCATCAAACAGTCCAGAGTCAAATATCCTTCACAGATCAGCCACTGGGGAGAAACTCAGAAAAAGGCTGCAAACCCCTTTGAATTTGACTCCGGATTCGGCAGAGTCTGTTTTTCCGGAGGCAGCAATCCCGGCGGCTCCACCTACCCTCTGCGTTTCCGTCATAACCGCTCCACCAATGTTCTTTTTGTTGCGGGTCAGGTCAAAACCATGGCGTACAGTGAAGTCCCCGGCGACTGGCGGGT
>JAGBWB010000200.1 GCA_017629975.1 Lentisphaeria bacterium | reverse complement strand
GCTGCTTGGCAGCGGATGTTCAAACGGTACCACCGCCGGGATCCCGCCGGTGGAGTATTTCAACGCCGCATCTTACACCGGCATCTGGTATGAGATCGCCAGAATGCCCAATTGGTTTGAGTGGGGCATGTATAATGTGAAAGCATGTTACTCCCTCAATCCGGACGGAACTTTGAAGGTGGTCAACTCAGGATACCGGAACGGGAAATTGAAAACGATCACCGGCAAAGCATGGTTCACCGTGCGCCCGGAAGTGGGAATGCTCAGAGTCCGCTTCTTCTTCCCCTTTTCGGGAGTCTACAAGATCATCTATCTGGATCAGGGGTACACTCTTGCTGTGGTGACAGGAGGGAACTACGCACAGTTATGGATCCTCTCAAGGACTCCGGCAATCAGCGAAGATACTCTGATAAAACTTCTGCAATGGATCTCTGCTCTCGGCTATGAAACTGAAAATTTGATCTTCACAGAACAAAATTGGTCAAAAAGTACAGAATAATCCCCTTTTTTCCAGAAAACGATTTGTTTTTTTCTCCTTGAGATATTAAATTATCTCCATGTTGCAGAGATGAAAATTTCAGGGAGATATTACTCAAATGTCTGAAGCCATATTTAACAGTGCTGTAAAATGGATATGGGACTCCGCCAAGTGCGGGAAAGTTGACTCTTACAAGGCTTTCAGAAAGTGTTTTGAACTTGATGAAGTGCCCGGCATGGCGGCAATTCAGATCGCCGCCGACTCAACTTTTGCTCTTTATGTCAACGGCATAAGAGTTCCCGGAGGACAGTTTTCCGACTATCCGTCTGACCGCTCTTACAGCACACTTGATATATCCGCCCTTTTGAAGAAAGGGAAGAATGTCATCGCCGTATCAGTGCATTATCTGGGAACAAAGTTTCATGTTTATCTTCCCGGTCTTGCTTCACTCAGGGCAGTTGTTTTTTCAGGCAGAACCATTATCTGCGCCACCGATGAGACCTGGAAATGTGCCGATGAACCCGGATTCCTTTCATACTCTGCCCGCAAGATGACAGGGCAGGCAGGTTTCATCTTTGAATACGATGCCCGCAAGGAACTCCCATGGAAAGAGGCCGGTTTTGATGACAGCAGCTGGGAAAATGCCGGTGTCTACACCGATGAGGAAGCCCCGCTCACCCTTTCGCCCCGACCGGTTTCCCAGCTTGAAGAGCTGCCGGAACGGCCTGTGTTCCTGCAATTCGGCGGATGGATCGTCAGAAAAGAAGCCCCGGAAAAACTTCCCGGTCAGATGTGTTTTGAAGATCTGCTCCGTCCGGATGAAAAACATAATGTTCTTGACCTTGAAACTGTTATACATGACCCTGTCAAAGCCCGCCGTGAATTGGCATTTTCCAGCGCAGACGACTCTTTCTTTGACCTGAAACCTGTTCCCGGTTCAAATGAAAACGGCGTCATGCTGCTGCTGGATCTTAAAAAAGAGGAGTGCGGATTTCTCCATCTGCGCTTGAAAGCCGCTGCCGGAACTGTTATTGACATCGCCCACGGAGAGCATCTTGTCTTCGGCAGAGTCCTCAGCACCAAAGGCAACTACAATTTTGCCGACCGTTACATCTGTAAAGAGGGACTTAACGATTTCATCTTCCCCCACCGCCGTCTGGGAGCACGCTATCTGGAGCTGCACTTTACCGCCATTTCCGGTCAAATCTCCTTGAATTGCGCAACTTTGATCCCCCAGCGGGTGCCGCTGCCTCAGGATGCAGCTTTTTCCTGCGAAGACGGCGAATTGCTCAGACTCAGGGAAATTTCCCTGCATACCATGCGCCTTTGCATGCACGAACATTATGAGGATTGCCCCTGGCGGGAACAGGCTCTCTAGAACTTTGATGCAAGGATCCAGATGATGCTCGGTTACTATGTGTGGGGAAACTATGACTTTGCCGCAGCGTCACTGGAGTTGATGCGGAAATCCTGTGTCAAGGGATTTCTTGCGCTGACTGAACCGGGCGACGGTACTTTGCGTACGATCCCCATGTTCAGTTTCGCCTATATCGTGGCTCTGCGTGACAGACTTCTTTTCGGCGACTTCTGGGAGGGCTTGAAGCTGCATTTGACCACTGTGGATGAGATCATAGACAATGCCTTGCAGTACAAAGAGGGCGAACTCTATTACCTGCCTGAAGATCCCCGGTTCTGGCACTTCTACGAATGGGTGGGCGAAATCAGCAACATGGGCAGATTCCCCCAGTCCCTCTGGAACCTCTACCTTTTTGAGGCGCTTGAGGCAGCAGCGTTTCTCCACGATGCCATGGGCAACAGGGAGCGTGCCGGAGTCCTTGCCGGAATTGCGGAAAAACTGGGGAAAGCCGTTGAAGAAATCTTCCGCGAACCTGAACATTACGGCGTGGAACTGCCCGGCAGAAACCGTTACGCCTACGCACTGACCCAGTGCCTGATGCTGACTTTGAATCTGGTTCCGGAAACAAGGCTTGAAAAGTTGTGGAAAGCCTTTGATTCAGGAAATCTGATCGAAGTTTCTACTCAGAATCAGCTTTTTGAGATGGAGGCTTTGATGAATTGTACGCCTGACTCCAGAAAGCGTTACAATGAAACACTTTTCAAAAAATACAAGCCTATGCTTGAATACGGCGCCACCACCACCTGGGAATCAGGGAGCGGTCCGGCAGATATGGGGGGCGGCGGCAGTCTCTGCCACGCCTGGAGCGCCATCCCTGCGGCATACGCAGGACGCTATCTGCTGGGAGTCCGCCCGGTGGAGCCCGGTTTCGGAGCTTTCACCGTCAAGATCGCTCCCGGTCATCTGACCCATGCCGCAGGTGAGATCCCCACTCCCCACGGCAGGATCAAAGTTGAATGGCGCAGAGAAAGTAACGGCGGTCTCGCCGTCCGTGTCGGGGCGCCGCCCCAGTGCCGGGTGATACCGCAGGAATATCCCGAATACCCCGTTAATTCATGGGAGGAGATCAAATAATGAAATCAGAAAAATTTTTTAAGGACGCCTGCGAGATCTATGCTGCGCAGGGCGTGGATGTTGAATCTGCACTTGCCAAAGTGGCAGAAGTTGAAGTGGCTATCCATGCCTGGCAGGGCGATGATGTCATGGGATTTGAAAGCGACAGCTTCTCTCTGACTGGCGGCTGTCAGGTAACAGGCAATTACCCCGGACGCGCACGCAGCGCCGATGAACTCAGAGAAGATCTGGATTTTACCCTTGAACTGGTGCCTGGCGCCCACCGCATCGGACTTCAGGGACATCAGGTGGATAAAATGTTCCCCGGCGTGGACCGGAATGAGTTTACCATTGAGAACTTTTCCAACTGGCTCAGCTGGGCAAAAGAGAAAAATCTTCATCTTGACCTTGCTCCGGCATTTTACGGACATGAAAAGCTGGTCCATAATCTTTCTCTTTCACATCCTGACCGCGAGATTGCCAAATTCTGGATCGATCATGGTATCGCCTGCCGCCGTATCGGTGAGATCTTCGGAAAAGAGCTGGGCAGCCCCTGTATCTGCAACTTCTGGGCGCCTGATGGTTACAAAGATACCCCCGCCGACAGATACTCTGCCAGAAAGAGACTCGTTGACGCTCTGGATGAGTGCTTTGAAGAGGCGATTTCAGAAGAGTATGAAAGAGATGCTGTTGAAGCAAAACTTTTCGGTATCGGCTGTGAAAGCTGCACCGTGGGATCCCATGAGTTCTATATGCTCTACGGTGCTACCCGGGGCAAGATGCTCTGCTTTGACTCAGGCCATTTCCACCCCACCGAGGTCATCTCTGACAAACTCTCTGCTTATTTCTGCATGATGGATGAAGTGCTGCTCCATGTAAGCCGGGGCGTCCGCTGGGACAGCGACCATGTGCTGACTCTCAACGATGATCTTCTTGCTATTGCCAGAGAGAGCGCCGCCTATGACTATCTGGATAAGATCCATGTTTCTCTTGACTACTTTGACGCCAGCATCAACCGCACTGCCGCCTGGATCATCGGCACCCGGAACTTCCGCAAGGCATTGCTGATTGCCCTGCTGGAACCCCGTACTGCCGCCGCTGCTGAAAAGCAGTTTGATTACACCGGCCGTCTTGCGGCTCAGGAAGCCGCCAAGTCACTGCCCTGGGGCGCCGTCTGGAACGAGTTCCTTGCCCGTTGCGATATGCCCGATGATTTCCAGGTGATGAGTTCGATCCGCGAATACGAAAAGCGGGTTCTGGCGCTCCGCTGAGGAAGAGAAATATATTTACAGCTCCCGTTTTTCCGTCAGGGATCCGGGAGCTCTTTTCCTGACATTTTTTTATGGAAAAACAACTTTCCTATCGTTCCACAGCAGTTGCCTGCTATACTGCCAACTTCATCGGCGCTCTGGTCATCAATTTGACGCCGGTGCTTTTTGTTCCCCTCAAACTTCTCTATAACTTGAGTTATACCCAGTTCGGCCTATTGCTGGGAGCCAACTTCGTGACCCAGGTCGCAGCTGATATTCTTTTCAGCCATCCCGTTGACCGTTTCGGATGCCGCCCTTTTGCCGTCCTTGCTCCGGTGCTGACCATTGCCGGATACCTGATTTTTGCTCTTTCACCTCTGTTTCTGGAAAATCCTTTTCCCGGATTTCTGCTGGGCACAATCGTTTTTTCTGCCACAGGAGGCTTGCTTGAGCTGATGCTCAATATCATCATCAACGGCATTCCCGGAAAAGAAAAAGAGTCCATGCTGGGGGTGCTGCACTCCTTTTACGCCTGGGGACAGCTGACGGTGGTGCTGCTGACGACTCTGATGCTTTATGTCTGGGGCAGCCGCAGCTGGCAATGGATCATTGCCGCCTGGGCGATTTTGCCTGCCGTCAATATCTGGCAGTTTGCAACTTGTTCCATGCCGCCTCAGATCCCGGAGGAAAAACGGCAGGGAGCATCTGAGCTGATGAAGCAGACGCCCTTTTATCTGCTCATTGCCGTCATCGCTTTCGGAGGCATGTCTGAAATCGCCATGCCCATGTGGAGCTCCGCTTTTCTTGAGCGCGCCGTCGGATTGCCCAAGGTGGCAGGGGATACCCTGGGCATGTGTATGGGGGCGGCGATGCTGGGGACAGGAAGATTGCTCTACGGACTTTATGGCGAAAAATGCGATATCCTCGCACTTATGATCTATGGCGCCGCCGCAGCAGTCGGATTGTATCTGCTTGCCGCTTTTTCAGGCGTTCCCGCTCTCGCCCTGGCTGGATGCTGTTTCTGCTGCCTTGCAACCAGCCTTTTGTGGCCCGGTTCCGTCGTGCTTGCCGGAAGAGTCTTCCCTCTTGCCGGAGCGTGGCTTTATGCCATGCTTGCTGTTGGCGGTGATATGGGCGCTGCGGCAGCTCCCTGGCTTCTGGGGATCATTGCAGACAATGCGGGGAACTGTTCATGGCTTGAAGCTGTCAGCAGAAGTTTTCAATTGACTTCTGAGGAGTTTGGTTTGCGCTGTGCCATGGGGGCAGGGGCTTTGTTCCCTCTGATGACCCTTGGTCTGTTGTTTTTCTGCCGAAAGAAATATCCGGTTTTCCGGGGAAGTGTTCTTGAAAAAAGCTTTTCGAAGTGATATCTTATAGGAATGGATTATTTGAGTTCTCAAAGAAGGAATTTTTCAGAGAGAAATACCATGATAAAGATACTTTTCGTCTGCCACGGTAATATTTGCCGCAGTCCCATGGCAGAGTTCTGCATGAAGAAACTTGCTGCCGATGCCGGGAAAAACGGCGAATTTGAAATCAGTTCCGCTGCCACAAGTACTGAAGAGATCGGCAACAGTGTCTATCCCCCCGCCAGACGCCTTCTCAACAGCAAAGGAATCAACTGCTCCGGAAAACGTGCACGCCAGATTACTGTTGCGGATTATGCTTATTACGATCTCATCATCGGCATGGATCATGCCAATATGCGTAATATGAAACGTTTCTGGAACGGTGATCCCGATAACAAGCTGCGTATGCTTATGGATTATACCGACACCCCCGGCGAGGTGGCGGATCCATGGTACAGCGGCGATTTTGAAACCACATGGCATGATGTTTTCAAAGGATGCAGCAGATTGCTGGAGTCCCTGGAGTAAAAATCAGAACGCAACTCAATATATAAGGAGTGATGATACAATGCAAATCGGTACTTTATTAAGATGTGCCCAGATCGATGAAAGGCGCTTGGCTTTTTTCAAAGAGATTGGTCTTAACTGCATCCAGATCGCAGGTGTTTTTGAGGAATACCTTGCGCCCACAGATGAAGCACGGAAAAAGTCTGATGCCCTGTTTGAGCTTTTACGCAAATACAATATTGCCGTTCCTTCAATGTTCCTCTCTTACCCCAATCAGGATTGGAAGAACCCCAAAGAGGGCATCGGTATCGTTCCCGCCCGCACCCGCAGCGAAAGAATGTTGATTTCATGCCGCCTTATGGAGTGGTGCAAAAGATACGGTATTGACTTGATCACCTGTCATGTGGGATTTCTCCCTGAGGAACACAATGAGGTCTATGACCGTTTCATCCTTGATATGCAGCACCTGGCACGCTTCGCCGCCGCCATGGGGCAGCAATTCCTCTTTGAGACCGGAACCGAAACTGCCGCCGAACTTCAGCAGACCATCGCTGACATCAATGAACCCAACGTCGGTGTCAACTTTGACCCCGCCAATCTGCTGATCTACAACAACGGCGATCCTGCGGAAATTGTGGACCGTCTGGCGGAAAAAATCAAAGTTATCCACTGCAAGGATGCCAATCCCCCTGCCGCCGATGCCGTCCGGGGCAGAGAGACGGTTCTGGGAGAGGGCTCCACCAACTTTGCCGTGCTGCTGAAACGTCTTATTGACGGCGGCTTCACCGGACCGCTCATCATTGAGCGCGAACTCCCCCCCGGTCCTGAACAGGAAAAGGATATCAAAGAGGCTGTCGCTCTTATCAAATCCATTGTTAAAGGAGATAAATAAAATGTTGAAAGTCGGTATCATCGGCGCCGGCCGTATGGGAAAAGCCCACGCCGGAAATCTGGCAAAGCTGAAAAGCGTCACCCTGACCGCTGTTTATGACATCGTGCCCGCACAGGCCGCTGCCATGAAAGAGCTGCACCCTACCATGGAGATTATGGACTCTGCCGCAGCGCTGGTCAACAACCCTGAAGTGGATCTGATCGTCATTGCCTCTCCCACCTACTGCCACAAAGAAGGTCTTCTTGCCGCCATGGCAACGGGAAAACCCATCTTCTGCGAAAAGCCGCTCTGCCGCTCCAAAGAGGATTTCAAAGAGCTTGCTCCCATGATCAGCAGCTATAAAAATCTTTTTGCCATCGGCTTTGTCCGCCGCTATTCCGCAGCTGTGATCACTATGCGTAATATGCTTGCAGAGGGTAAGATCGGTAAACCCATCAGCTCCTCTGTCTGCTGTCTTTTCGGCGGATTCAAACGGGAGTGGGGCGACTGGTTTGCCGACTATGACAAATCCGGCGGCGTCATGCTGGATATGCTTGCCCACCACTGCGATTTGCAGAACCTCTTTCTGGGCAAGCCTGTGAGCGTTTACGCCCAGTCTTTCCGGCTGCCCAAAGATTTGGAAAAACCCCGGGATTATGTGAGCGCCACTGCCGTTTACGAAGGGGGCGTTATCTGCAATCTGGAGTGTTCCTGGCTCCGGGGCGG
>JAGBWB010000199.1 GCA_017629975.1 Lentisphaeria bacterium | reverse complement strand
GCGTTGAAAAGCTGTGCCATAAGGGGAGTCAAATTTGTTTCCTCATCTTTCAAGTTGAAGTGGAGTCTGCCGTCGGCAAACTCCTTCACATCTGAAACGGCGGGATGTTCCAGGAGTTTCAGTTTGAGTTCATCACTTCTTTTAAGACATTCAATGATGATGGCAGCGGATCTTTCCTCCTCTTTGAGCGCCTCTTTTTCCTCGATTTGCTTTGACATCTCGTTGATGAATCCGGCAGAAAGGATCTTTCCCTTTTCAATGATGACAGCGCCGTTGCAGATATCCTGCAATTCTGAAAGGATGTGACTGCTCAAAAGGATGGCTTTTTTCTGTGAGGCAAGGATCTTGAGCAGATTTCTCAACTCAAGTCTTGCTCTGGGGTCAAGTCCTGCTGCGGGTTCATCCATGATCAGCACCCGGGGATCGTGGATCAAAGCCCGGGCAAGGCTGACCCGCTGTTTCATGCCTTTGGAAAGGGAGTTCAAAAACTTGTTTCTCATTTCACCGAGTTCTGTGAACTCCTCCACATCGGCAAGGCGTTTTTTCCGCAAAGAGCCGGTCAATCCGAACCCGCGGGCGCAGAAATCAAGGTACTCCCACACCTGAACATCCTTGTAATCTGGGAGTGAGTCCGGCATGTAGCCCACGATTTTCCGTGCTTCTTCGGGGTAGAGTGTTGCTGAAACGCCGTCGTAAAACACATCTCCCGCCGTGGGAATATCCAATGTTGCCATCATGCGGATCGTAGTGGTTTTACCCGCCCCGTTGGGACCGATAAAGCCGAAAATATCTCCGGAGCTGAATTGAAAACTTACATTTTCAACAGCTTTGATATCCCCGAAATACCGGGTCAGATTCTGAACTTTGATTTCCATATTTCTTTACCTCCAGCGGCCGTAAACTGTCTGCCGGTGTTCGTAACTGCCGACCTTCACACCGGGGGTGATGAAAAAAGGTTCGGCAACGGCGGCCCGGTAGCAGTTTCTTTCAATTTCCTCTTCCCCGACAGGAAGTCTTGGAATGCTTGTGAGCACAGCTCTCTTCCCCGGAAGAAGAGGAGAGGCAAGTTTGTAAACTTTCCCCTTGGCGGAACGCAGGTAAAAGGATGTCACAGTGACACCCAAACCGTTGACGATCTCCACTTGTCCCTCTTTTTCGGTAACAGCGATTTTTTCACTGATAAAACCTGAACGGACGGCGGAGTAACTGAAGTTCATCCTTGCCCGGACAAGAGCTCCGGTGTAAATATAGTCATTTTTCGTCACTTTGCCCCGGACTTTACCGGGATTCTTGAAGTAAAGAAGATCATCAGGCGAAAAATGGAACTCTCCCACGCCGCCTGGGGCGTAGACGGCAAATCCCCCGCGGGAAGCGGCAAGACCGTTTCTCTGATCCAGAAGGGTTTCAACTTCACCTTTGCCGTGAGATGTGAATCCCTCAAAGACGACAACGCATCCGATCACAGTTCCTGAAAAAAGAAGTGACAACAATGGGATCGTCACAATGCCCCACAATTCGGCATGATACTTTTTCAAAACCAGCAGATTGACAGGACCGATCATGATGACAAAGCAGACCATAATAAAGGTCAGACGCCCCATGGGAATAGGGGGCTGAGGCAGTTCCACCTTGCAGGTCCAACTATCAGTTTTTGTATCAGAAGCCAGATAATGCATCAATTTTTTATCCCGCCATCGGAAGTTTGAATAGGCGGACCGGTATTTTCCTCCTTTGGCAAGATGATGTTTCTCTTTAACAAACTTCGTCCACTCAGGATTATTTTCAGTTGTCAAAGTCCTCAGCACCACCCAGGAGCCGAAACCGATCTTCTCTTCAAAAGCCTTCCCCTTTTTTTCAGTTCCTGCGTATGAGGGCCATGGATCATCCCCCATGACCAGAACCAGCACCCGGCTGCCCCGGGCGGCGGCAAGGCGCAGCGCCTCTTTGAGAGCAGGCGAAAGGGGGTCTCCTGAGCTCAGCACAATAAGGCTGTTCCCGGCATAAGCGCGGCTGTCAGTTGACCACTCCGCCACCGGTTGCGGCGCCTTTTCAATATCTTCACCCAAAACATATTCAAAAAAATCAGGTTTGAAAGAGGGGGACGCCATACCGTAACGCCGCCATGGGGTGTGATGGGAAGAACCGGCGTTGCTCTCGACCCGGATGCCGCTTTCTGCCTGGACCCTGAAACCGACCGGATCACTGAGATCAACAATGTTGGGAACCAGAACTCCCCATTCGCTTGTGGCAAGGGGCAACAGTAAAAGAGGATAAACGATTCCACAACGTCCCTTGTGCCGATATCCTGCATCCTCAATGATGATTTCGATCTTCTGAGGCGTCAAAGTACGGTTGGTACACCGGAAGATCCGGAAAACGGGTCCTTTTCTGAAATCACTGCTTCCGGCAGTGGGAAGCATATTTACCGTTATATGGGGTGCCTGACTTTTAATCTTGACTGTTTCAGCGCCATTGAGAAAAAGTGCCGCCGAAGCAAATATGAGAAGCAGAAAATATTTCATCATCTTTTTACTCCTTTTCAAAAGCGAGAGTGCCGGGAAGTCCCGGATCGGCACAATCAACGCGTTTCAACAGTTCCGCCACAAGCTCTGAAGAGCTTTTCTTTTCCAGCTTTGCGTTGTAGTTGAGAATGATCCTGTGGTTCAGTACAGGGGACGCCACAAGTTTGACATCCTCAAAACTGACCGCCGCATGTCCTCTGAGGAGCGCCGCCGCCCTTGCGGACTCCGCCATGGCGATGGCAGCACGGGGAGATGGACCGTAAGAAACAAAGCGCGTCACCTCTTTCACCTCTTCCGGATTCCCCGGATGTGCCGCCCCCACCAGACGGGCGATATAAGAGGCCACAGGACGGCTCAGGTGGATCTCTTCCATAATATCAAAACACATTTTCAGATCCTCTCTCTTCAGGGTGAATTCAGCTTTTTCAGCTTCTCCCCGGCGTCTTGAAGTGATGATCTCAGTCAAAGTTGCCACATCCACCTGAGTCACGTTGAGTTTGAAAAGGAAACGGTCAAGCTGGGCCTCCGGAATAGGATAAGTTCCCTCAAGCTCAATGGGGTTCTGGGAGGCAAGGACAAAAAAGGGATCGGGCAGCACATACGCTGTGCCGCCGCAAGTCACCTGACGCTCCTGCATGGCTTCAAGCATGGCGGACTGGGTCTTGGGGGAGGCCCGGTTGATCTCATCGGCAAGGAGAAGATTGGTAAATACAGGCCCCTCCTGAAACTCAAAACGTTTTGTCCCGTCAGGAGCGGTCTGGAGTATGCTGCCCCCTGTAATATCCCCCGGCAGCAGATCGGGAGTGAACTGGATACGGGAGAATTTCAGAGAAAGGATCTCGCCCAGAGATTTCACAAGAGCCGTCTTGCCTACTCCGGGGAGTCCTTCAAGAAGAATATGTCCCCGGCTGAGTATGCCGATCATCACCAGCTGATGCAGTTCATGCTGACCTAAAAGGATCTTATCCAGCTGTTCCACAGCCCGAAGCAGTTTTTCCTGCCCCTGTCTGACGGTTTCTTCGCTTAAAAGTTTCTGCGCCATGGTCTTTTATTTCCTTTTTTCAAAGTATCTTCTGACCGCCCTGCGGTGGGCGGGATGGAGATTTGACTCCTGAAATCCGGCATAGCCGGTATTAGTCCTCAAATTGCCGCCTTGGACTGAGTATGGCTCCTCTTTCCGGGGCGTTTCTGAAACAAAACGCCCCAGCCGGGTGGAGTCCTTTCTGTTTCCCGGCTCTTGTGAAGGGATCTTGTGATCCACTCTTTCAGCTCCGTACTCAGGGGTATACCCCGAAAACTCAAGAACTGCATCCCCCCCGCCTCTTGCAGCGTTCCCCGAACCGCCGCCCCGGGCAGCGCCGCCTTCCATGGCGGACTCCTCAGTGCCATTGGCAGCTCTGTTGGTCAGAGCCTCAATAAGGTCGTCGCATCCGGGGACATTTTCTTTGATAAACTGCTCAAGCTCCTCCTTTGCGGCGCGGCGATCGGCAGAGCTGTACTGCGAGGTATTTTCAAGACAGGTACGCATATCCTGAAGAGACCGTTTCAGCCGTTCAGACTCACTTCCGAGAGTACGGGCAAGTTCCTTTAATTGTTCTGCATTAAGCTGCGAACCGTCAAATCCGCCCTTTTTCAAGATTTCTGCGAGAGCCTTATCTTTTTGCGCCAGAGCCTTGAGGAGATCCGAAAAGGCGCGGGCGTGGTCCCCCGTTTTTCCGGAGCGTTCAAGAGTCTTGAGAGACTCCTGAAGTGCACTTGTCTGACTCAGCAAACGGGAGTTCTTTGCGCTTTCAGCGGCAAGTTCATGCTGAAGAAGCTTATTCAATTCGTGGAGCAGTTCATAACTCCGCCCCGGAGCAGCAGGATCGGCATTTTTCACCGTTTCCTCAAGTTCTTTCTGCAAGGAAAGAGCCTTTTGCGCCCCCTCCGGGCTGCTGCGGCGCAAAGAATCCAATGCGGCGTTGAGTCTACCGCTTTCATCTTTGAGATCAAGTTCATGAGAAACGGGAGAAGGCACAGCTCTTTTCAGAGGGATATACAACGCCCCTGCGGCAAAAAATCCCCCTGCCAGCAAAGCAGAAAGAAAGAGGGGGAGCTTCACAAATCTGATACGGGGAAGCGGCGGCAGCGGAGGAAGTGCGCCGCTTTCTTTGCCGCATTCGGCGGCAGAAAGAATGATTCCGCCCCCCGGCACAAGCGAACTCAAATAAACGGTCAACTGCTCTCTGGCAGGCAGCCGGAACCGGGCATGGCAGAAAGATGCCGCCAGCGCCAGAACAGAAACAACTCCGCAGCTGTAAATAAAAGTTGCAGTTTCAGCTTTCCCTGTCAACCGCAAGATCAGAAAGAGGATCCCGGAAACAAAAAAAGCCCCGCTTCCATACCGGCACAGCTCCATGAGCCAGATGGCTCTGAAGATGCGGCGGCGGTAAAGTTCAGCACCGTTGTGCCAGGCGTTTTTCAGTTTTCCGTTCTCCTTTTGCGGGTGCTTTTCAGGACTTCTTCTCTGAAAAGTTCAAATCCCGGCTCTGCATCGTATGTGCCTTGCACCACTCCCGCCCGGAAGAGTATCACCTTGCCGTTGCGGCTCCCGGCGATTCCCAGATCGGCATCCCGCGCCTCGCCGGGCCCGTTTACAGGACACCCCATGACGGCGATTTTTTTCAAAGAGGATTCAAGGCCTTTTTCTTCAATTTCTTTCAGGAGCTGCTCCACTTTCCCGGTCAATCCGAAAAGGTCGAACTCCGTTCTGCCGCAGCTGGGACAGGAGACCAGTTCCGGCGCCGCCTTACGCAGTCCGCAGGCGGCAAGGAGCTTTTTCCCGGCGACGATCTCCTCTTCAGGGGGCGCCGTCAGACTGATGCGGACCGTATCACCGATGCCCTCCATAAGAAGAACACTCAAGGCGGCGCAGGATTTGATGATCCCGTATGAGGGAGGGCCTGATTCAGTCAGTCCCAGATGGAGCGGATAATCGGTTTCTGCGGCAAAGCGCCTGTAACTTGCAAGAGTCACAGGGATACTTGAACTTTTCAGAGCCACTTTGATGTTCCTGACGCCGCAGGCTTCAAGCATTTCACACTGTTCTTTTGCACTGCGGCAGAGCAAATCTGCCATAGCTTCTTCAAAAGAGGGGAACTTTTCAAGATTCTTTTTAAGCGCTTCGGGGTTGACACTGCCGCCGTTGGCTCCCACACGGATACAAGTATTGTGCTCAACTGCAAGCTGAGCAATGGCACGGAGCTTTTTTTCATCCCGGATCAATCCGGGATTGAGCCTGACCCCGGCAACACCGGTTTTGATCGCCGCAAGAGCTGACTCCCAGTGAAACTGGATATCTGCAATAAGAGGGATGGGGGAGTGTTTGACGACTTC
>JAGBWB010000198.1 GCA_017629975.1 Lentisphaeria bacterium | reverse complement strand
TCCCGTTTCAAAGATCCTGACCGGGAATTGGGGCGAAGTGGAGCCGCTCCCCGGCATGGTCGCCGTCTGTACCGGCGGAACCGCCGATATTCCCGTCGCCGAAGAGGCGTGCCGGACAGCAGAATTTTTCGGATGCTCCACCTTGCGCTGCTATGATGTGGGCGTCGCAGGACTCCACAGACTTATGGGCAAGATCGATGAGATCCGCAAGGCGGATGTGGTCATCGCCGTTGCCGGCATGGAAGGCGCCCTGGGAAGCGTCCTTTCAGGACTTGTCAGTGCACCTATGATCGCGGTTCCCACCTCTGTGGGATACGGTGCAAGTTTCGGCGGAGTGGCGCCTCTGCTTGCCATGCTCAACTCATGTGCTGAAGGTATGGCTGTGGTGAATATAGACAACGGTTTCGGCGCAGGAGTCATGGCATACCGTATCTTGCGCAAGATCAACAGAAAGTAAGAGTTCAAGATGGGGAAAACACTTTACCTTGAGGGAAGATCCGGAATTTCCGGAGATATGACTGTCGCCGCACTTCTGGATTTGGGCGGCAGCGCGGAAAAACTTGATTCCGTATTGAAAAGTCTCAATGTTGACGGATTCCATTATGAGATCGGACGGCGCAAATCCTGCGGTATTGAGGGGTGTTCCTTTGATGTAATACTCCATGAACACGAAGACCATGACCACTGTCATGAACATCATCACCATGAAGACCATGACCACTGTCATGAGCATGACCACCACCACCATCATCACCATGACCACTGTCATGACCATGAGCATGACCACCATCACCATCATGAGCATGACCACCATCATGAACACCGTAACTTTGCTGATGTCTGCGCCATCATCAACCGTGGCGCCATGAGCGATCGGGCAAAAACACTTGCCAAAAAAATCTTTGCCATTATTGCCGATGCAGAAAGCATTGCTCACGGCATTCCTGTTGAAGAGGTGCACTTTCATGAAGTGGGCGCCATTGACTCCATCGCCGACATCGTGGCTGCCGCAGTTTTGATCGACGATCTGGAAATCACCGACTGCATCGTTACCGGTATTTCTGAGGGCGAGGGTTTTGTCAGATGCCAGCACGGAACGATCCCGGTTCCCGTTCCGGCAGTTGTCAACATTGCCAGCCGCAGCAGGATCCCCCTGCGCCGGACAGGCGTCAACGGCGAAATGGTGACTCCCACCGGGATCGCCATAGCCGCGGCTCTGCGGACGGCAGATAAGCTCCCGGAAGAGTATATTATTGAGAAAATCGGTATCGGCACCGGGAAAAAAGAGTTTCCCCACGCCAACATTCTGCGCGCCATGCTGATCAAAGAAGAGCATCAGGACTCTGACAAAGTGTTTATGCTTGAGGCCAATATTGATGACTGTTCAGGAGAAGTTCTGGGATATGCCATGGAAAAACTTCTCAGCGCCGGGGCTGCGGATGTGCATTACATTCCCTGTTTTATGAAAAAGAACCGTCCCGGTTACATTCTCGGTGCCATCGTTCCGGGGGCGCTTGTTGAAAAGGCTGAAGAAGTGATCTTTGTACATACCTCCACCATCGGCATCCGCAAACGCCCTCTTGAACGCAGCTGCATGGCAAGAGAGATGATGGAAGTGGCAACGCCTTACGGCACGGTTGCGGTGAAAAAGTGTTCCTGGAAACAGATTGAAAAACTCTATCCTGAGTATGAAAGCGTCAAAGCTGCCGCCGAAAAATATTCCGTCAGCTTTAAGGAGGTCTATGACGCAGCAGTGCAGGCAGCCGATGGCAGCAGATAATTTACAGAAACTTGAACTCTTTTTGCGTCCTTTGTGTGAAAAAGGGGCAGCCCTTGCCTTTTCCGGCGGTGTTGACAGTTCTCTGCTGCTGGCGGTGCTGGTCAGAATGCGCCGGGAAACGGAGTTCCCGTTTCTGGTGCTGAATGCCCGTTCTACGCTTCAGAGCAGCCGGGATCTGGAAGAGGTCCGCGCTGCCGCCTCTGAATACGGTATCACGGTCCAATTTGTTGAATGCGACGTTCTTGCTCTGCCTGAAGTCAGGGGGAATTCTCTTTTGCGCTGCTATCACTGTAAAAAGTTTCTTTTCCGCTCCATGATGGAAAAAGCCGCCGCCGCAGGGATCAGGACTCTCATTGAGGGCAGCCATGCAGATGATTTGAAAGCCTACCGCCCCGGACGCAAAGCTCTTGCTGAACTGGGGGTTGTTTCACCCCTTGAAGTGCTGGGATTTTCAAAAGCAGAAATACGCTCCATGGCAAGGGAACTTGATGTGAAAACAGCTGAGCGTCCCTCATCCCCCTGTCTTGCCACCCGGTTTGATTACGGAACGCTTCTTACTGAGGAAAATTTGCGTATGGCAGGGGAGGGGGAGCGTTTCTTGCGGACTCTGCTGCCTGCTGAGTGTGATTTGAGGCTCCGGATCCACGGAAAACTGGGGCGTATTGAAGTCAACGAAAAATATTTCAGTTTTGTGCTGGAAAAACGTACTGAAATATTGAGTGAACTGAAAAAATCCGGTATTGAAAAAGTAGCATTGGATATTGCCGGGTTTTCTTCCGGCAGCTTTGACCGTAAAAGCGGAACAACAGAAAATTCCGGAACCGGTGAGTCGGAGCCTTTTTCTTGAGGCGGCTTTTCGCCGACGATTTTTATATCAGAGATTGAGGATCCACATCAATGGCAACTTCAATATCGCCGGGATGTTTTCTGTGAAAGGCGAGGACTTTCAGCGCCTGCCGCATGACTTTCAACCCCTCTCCCCGGATCGTCAGCATATAACGGAACTTGCCCTTGATCCGGGCGATGGGAGCAGGACCGGGACCTGCCAATTTGATTTTTTCATGGGCATAAGGACGGAGCTGCTCTGTAAAGTTTGAGGCGTAATCAGCCAACTGCTCTTCATCGCTGCCCCGGAACCATACGGCAATGAGCCGTGAGAATGGCGGATAACGGAAAAGTTCTCTGAACTCCAGATCGTATGCGCTGAAAGCGGCAAAATCAAGATTCATGGAGTGGATGATGGTTTCGTTGTCAGGTTTCCGGGTCTGGAGATAGACTTCCCCCCGCAATTCGCCCCGTCCGGCGCGTCCTGCCACCTGAGTTATCAGCTGGAATGTTCTTTCAGAAGCGCGGAAATCCGGTGAAGAAAGTCCCAGATCCGCCATGAGGATACCCACCAGTGTCACATTGGGAAAATGAAGTCCCTTGGCGATCATCTGGGTGCCGATGAGAATATCCAGTTCCCCCCGGCGGAATTTTTCCAGCACCGCTTCGTAGTCATTGGCGGAACGCATGAGGTCTGAATCCATCCGGGCGATGCGTGCCCCTTTGAAGACGGCTCTGGCGATACTTTCTATCTTTTCGGTTCCCGCGCCGTCAAAGCGCACCGTGGGCGATGAACACTCAGGACAGCTTTCCGGCGCCGGGATCACATTCCCGCACAGATGACAGCTCAGGGTCTGCCGGGACTTTGAATAGGTGTAGTGAACGGAACACTCCGGACACCATGCCTCGTATGAACACTCTTTGCAGACCATGACCCGGGCGTATCCCCGTAAGTTGAGAAAAAGTATGCTCTGCTCACCCCTTGCAATACGGTCGCGGACCGCTTCAATAAGAGGTTTGGAAAAGAGAGGATTCCCATCTTCAGGATTCTCAAGACGCAAGTCCACAAGGCGCATGACAGGAGCGGCGTTGTCATTGGCTTGAGAATTCATCTTTGCCAGCAGGAACTTGCCGTTTTTCGCATTGAACATAGACTCAGCCGACGGTGTGGCAGAACCCAGAATAACACAGGCATCCTCAAATTTTCCCCGCATGACAGCCACATCCCGCGCCATGTAGCGGGGAGATTCAGATTGTTTGTAGGTGGATTCATGTTCCTCATCCACCACGATCAATCCCAGATTGCGGAACGGGGCGAAGAGCGCCGATCTTGCACCGATGGCAATACGCACTTTCCCTTCGTTGATCCTGTTCCATTCGTCGTAACGCTCTCTTTCTGAAAGGCGGCTGTGGAGCACGCTCAGGGCGTCCCCGAAACGGGAGCGGAACCGGCGCAGAGTCTGGGGCGTCAGCGAGATTTCAGGGACAAGTACAATGGCACTTTTTCCCTCTTCAAGGACTTTGGCGATACATTGCAGATAGACTTCTGTTTTTCCGCTGTTGGTGACGCCGTGGAGCAGCATCACCTTGGAGGCGGTTTTGCCCTCCATCATCTCATCAAAGAGCGCCAGTGCTTTCTGCTGATCCGGCGTCGGGGGCAGAGGTTTGGAGGGCATAATGACGGCATCCCCGAAAATATCGGCGCGGACGATCTCTTCTTCGGCGGCGATGATTTCGTTTTTAAGCAGGGTGTTGAGACTGCTCATGCTGAAATTGGGGATATTTTTCAGACTGTCGATGGACATGGTCCCTGCTGAACGCAGCTCCCGCAAAATCAGCGCCCTTGAGCGCAGAGAACTTTTTTCGGCGCTTTCAACGATGAGCTTTTCTGCTTCAGCAGATTTGGCGATGGTGTAAAGTTTCCGGGTCTTGGGGCGGATCTTGCCGCTTCTGACCGCTGCGGGGAGCAGAGTCCGGATGGCGTGTTCCTGGGAACAGCAGTAGTATTCAGCGATCCACTGTCCGAGGGCGATAAGTTTTTCAGGCACATCGGCCCTTGAAGTGCAGAGTCCTGCAAGAGGTTTCAGCTTGGCAAGAGGGTAAGAGGTGCTTTCGGGCAGAGCCAGAACGACTCCTTCTCTGAGAGTTCTTCCGAAAGGCACAGTAACAGCTGAACCGATACGGATCTTTCCCTCAAGTTCCGGAGGAACAAGGTAATCAAATCCTCTGTCAAGAGAGAGTTCTGTAACGACTCGTGCGATCATAACGCTTACTTCAGATAGGGCTTGAGGAAGTGCCCGGTTATGGATTTTTTATTTTTTGCCAACTCTTCCGGCGTGCCGAAACCAACGATCGTACCGCCGCCGCTGCCCCCCTCGGGGCCCATATCAATAATATGGTCCGCCACTTTGATCACATCCAGATTGTGTTCAATGACGATGACACTGTTGCCCATATCCCGGAGCTTGAAAAGGACTTTGAGCAGCTGGTCGATATCTGCCAGGTGCAGTCCGGTGGTGGGTTCATCAAGGATATACAAAGTGTGTCCCCGGGGTATCCTTGCCAGTTCTGTGGCAAGTTTTATGCGCTGAGCCTCGCCGCCTGAAAGGGTGGTGGCGGGCTGCCCCAGTTTGATGTATCCCAGTCCCACCTCGTTGAGAACGTCCAGTTTCCGGGCGATGCGTTTGAAAGGTGCAAAAAGTTCTGCCGCTTCAGCTACAGTCAGATTGAGCAGATCCGCAATGGAGTGTCCTTTGAACTTCACATTGAGGGTTTCGGCATTGAACCGTTTGCCGTTGCAGTGAGAACACTCCACATAGACATCAGAGAGGAACTGCATTTCAATTTTGAGTATGCCGTCGCCGTGACACTCTTCACAGCGTCCGCCTTTGACATTGAAACTGAACCGTCCGGGATCGTACCCCCGCATTTTTGCTTCGGGCAAGGTTGCGAAAAGCTGACGGATAAGATCAAAAGCTCCGGTATAGGTGGCAGGATTTGACCGGGGCGTTCTGCCGATGGGGCTCTGGTCAATGACAATGGCTTTGTCTATGAACTCCAACCCCTCAATGCCCTCATTGGGACCGGGGATCTCATCGCCGACATTGAAGTGACGGTTCAGGGCAGGGACGAGAGTTCCGTTGATAAGCGAGGATTTTCCGGATCCGGAAACGCCGGTGATGCAGGTGAAACAGCCCAGGGGGATCCGGGGGGTGACTCCTTTCAGATTGTGGAGCGAAGCCTTGTGGATGACAAGCTCTCTGCCGTTGCCGGGAAGCCGTTTTTCCGGGACTTCAATGGCGCGTCTGCCGGAAAGGAAATCGGCAGTGCTGGACTCAGGGAACTTTGCCAGCTCTTTGGGAGTACCTTCGCCTACGATCCTGCCGCCGCACTCCCCTGCGCCGGGGCCGAGATCGACCACATAGTCGGCGCGTTCAATGGTTTCAAGGTCGTGTTCCACCACGACAACGGTGTTGCCCATATCCCGGAGCTGTTCCAGGGTGGCGAGAAGTTTGCCGTTGTCTCTCTGGTGGAGTCCGATGGAGGGTTCATCAAGTATGTACAACACACCTGAAAGTCCGCATCCAAGCTGAGTCGCCAGACGGATCCGCTGAGCCTCGCCGCCTGAAAGGGTCCCGCTTGAACGGTCAAGAGTGAGATAATCAAGACCCACATCCTGCAAAAATTTCAGCCGTCCGGCGATTTCGCGCAAGACTTCTGCGGCCACTGCCGCTTTTTCAGGCGTCAGTTTGATTTGCGGAATGAATTCAAGGGCCTTTGTCACAGGCATGGCGCAGAAGTCGGCAATGGATTTCCCGTTGACTTTGACCGCAAGGGATACAGGCTTCAACCTTTTGCCGTGACAGCAGGGGCACTCCCTGGGACTCAGGTAGGAGCTCAGACGCTCACGGACAGCGTCGGACTCCGTTTCATTGAGTCTGCGGCGCAGATTCTCAAGGATCCCTTCAAAGGGTTTGTCCCAGTGGCATTTGCGGCGGTTGATGGTGATGTCAAACTCCACATTTTTTCCGTCACTGCCGTAAAGCAGAAAGTGTTTGATATGCTCAGGAAGCTCCTGAAAGGGAGTCGTCAGCATCTCAGGAGAATTGAGAACTTCTGAAAATTTTCTCAGCAGCATGTTGTAATAGATGATGAGATGCTGAGGCCCGCGGCGCCATCCGGGGATGGCGCCTTTGCGGATGGAAAGGGTGGGGTCAGGGATCACCTTTTCCGGATCCATGAACTGTTCAATGCCCAAACCATTGCAGCATTCGCAGGCACCGTAGGGGGAGTTGAATGAAAAATTCCGGGGCTGAAGCTCCCCGAAAGAGATGCCGCATTTCAGACAGGCAAGTTTTTCGCAGAAACTGGTTTCGGTCATCTCTTTCTCACCCGGTTTCTGGATCAATGCGATCATGACGCCGTTGCCGTAGCGCAGAGCGGTTTCCACTGAGTCGGTCAGGCGCGAAGAGTCAACTTTGCCCGTCACAAGGCGGTCAATGACGGCGGCGACGGAGTGGCGGAGCTTTTTATCCAGCTGGGGGATCCCGTCATCTTCCAGAGAGAGGATCTCGCCGTCAACTCTTGCCCGGACAAAGCCATCCTGCAAGATCTTTTCCATGACCTCCCGGTGTTCCCCCTTTCTGCCGTCAATAACGGGGGCGAGGAGCTGAAGTCTCTGTCCCGGCTCAAGAGCCTGAAGTTTTTCCACGATGACCTGAGCGGACTGGGATTCAAGAACAGCGCCGCACTCAGGACAATGGGGCGTTCCCGCATGAGCGTAAAGCAGACGCAGGTAATCGTAGATCTCTGTCACCGTCGCCACTGTGGAACGGGGATTGGAGCCTGCGGTGCGCTGTTCAATGGCGATGGCAGGCGAAAGACCTTCAATATGTTCCACTTTCGGCTTCTGCATCCGGTCAAGGAACTGCCGGGCGTAGGCGGAAAGACTTTCCACATAGCGTCTCTGACCTTCGGCGTAGAGGGTGTC
>JAGBWB010000197.1 GCA_017629975.1 Lentisphaeria bacterium | reverse complement strand
TATTCCTCCATATTATTTTTTTTGAATGGTTTGAATTTCTGTCCGCTCCAGCTCAAACCGGTGTGGTTTGAGAATTCAAGGGTATTGAGACGCACGCCGTGAACGAGGACGCTCATGAATCCCAGAGCAATATTGAGGGCATGGCCGCAGAGAATGGCAAGGACGCCGAAAGGAATGAACCAGGCGGAGGCCTTGAAAATATCCACTCCCATGCCGTTGAAACTTGAGGCGATACATCCGCCCGCCATACCCACGGCGAAAAGACGGATATAACTCAGAACATCGGTAAAACTGCCGATGACATTGAAGGGGAACTGGAAACAATCGGCAGGATCTTTCCAGTTGACATCAGCCAGCATGACCATAAGGAGTCCGGCGCCGTAGATGAAATACATCCAGACGGGGAACGCTCCCTGCCAGACGATGATCTTCAGCGTCAGAATGAAGTTGCCGAAAATGATCAGCGCCCAGCCGAGGTGACGCACATAGCTGCGCAAGCCCCCTTCGTGGACCGCTCTCCACACCCGTCCCAGAGCCAGCTGGGCAAAGGCAAGGAGGAAGCAGAAGAACTGGATATTGCCGTCCTTGGTTGCAGGATCCGTCAGCCATTTGATGCCGGGAATGCCGGGGATGCCGAACCAGCTCCCTGCCAGAGCGCCCCAGATGACAGTGGCGCCGCTGAGAAGTACGAGCATGTTAAGGGGCATCCGCAGAGCGGGTTTGTTTTTGAGCTTGAGCTTTGCCCCCAGAGCCAGCAGCAGGAAGATGAGTCCGTAACCGGCGTCGCCGATGATCATGGCGTAGAAGATGGTGAAGAAGATCAGGACACCCCCCGCCACATCCATTTCACGGTAACCGGGGAGAACACCGAGAAAGTCAAAGAGCGGCTTGATGATCCGGGTGAACTTGTTATCCTTGAGCAGAACAGGCACATTATCCTCCTCTGCGGGGTCGCTGATAACCAGTCCCCAACCGTTTTTCACAGCGGCTTTGCGGAGCACATCCAGCTCAGGTTCAGGGACAAATCCGGTCAGATAGACCACAGCTCCGGCAGCGGTAAGGGCATCCACAGCCTGCTGAAATTCAAGGGAGCTGCCGAAAAGGGCGATCTCTTTTTTCAGAGCGTCTGCGGAAGCAGCAAGGAGTTCAAGCTCTTTCTGAGCAGAGGAAAGCCGTGACTCCGCTTCATCAATTTTTTCCCGGAGCAGCCGGGGGTCGTCATCTTCGGCGAGGGTGATGCCGGGGAATTTTTCAGGGTCGGCTTCAACGGTTCCCATCAGGACAAAGTAATGAACATGTCCTTCACTTGAGATCTCCCGGCAGCAGATACCTTCAAGCTGCTGAGCCTGGGCAAATTTCTCATCATCGCCCTCACAAAGCGTCACAAAGACCCCCTGTTTTCTGAGATCGGCGATGAGTCCGCAGCTGAACTCGCCCCAGGGAGCGATGCGTCCCAGACGGCGGCGGAGTTTTTCGCCGTCACTTTCAGCGGCGGTGCGTTTTTCAATGGCAGCCTGAGCCCGGGCAAGGACTTCAGCGCCGGTGAGCTTTGATGCGGGATCGGCTTCAACATCAAATTTTTCCAGTTCTGCAAGGATCCGTTCCGCGCGGCTGCGGTTCTCAGCGATCAGCATGGTATCGTTGGAACTCTGGCCTGCGGCATTGATCTGCATGACGCCTGCGTTCCGCAGCTCTTCAAGGGCGTTGCGCGCGTCAGACTCCAAAGCCAGGAGCAGAACTTTTTTCATTGGAACGATCATAATTTATCCTCTGACCTGTCCATCGCCGCGGACAAGATATTTATAGGTGGTCAATTCATCGACCCCCATGGGGCCGCGGGCGTGGAGTTTGTCGGTACTGATACCGATTTCCGCCCCCATGCCGAACTCGCCACCGTCGGTAAAACGGGTGGAGGCATTGGCATAAAGGGTGGAGGAATCAACATTGCCGAAGAAATAATTGATATGTTCTTCAACTTCAGAAATGATCCCGTCACTGTGGCGGGAGCCGTACTTATTGATATGCTTTACAGCCTCTTCCACACCGTCCACGATTCTCACGGCAAGGGTCAGATTGAGAAATTCGGCAAAGAAATCCTCATCCGTTGCGCTCACGGCATCGGGAATCAGGCGGCAAAAGGCTTCATCGCCTCTGAGTTCCACCTTGTTCTGCCGCATGGCGGCGGCGAAAAAGGGAACGAACTCAGCTGCGATCTTCCGGTCGATCAGCAGTGTTTCAAGGGCGTTGCAGGTCCCCGGACGCTGACACTTGGCATTGACAACGATATCAACGGCCTTTTCAATATTGCATTTTTCATCCACAAAGAGGTGACACACCCCTTTGTAGTGCTTGAGAACGGGCATCAGCGCTTCAGAAGTGACCATTCTGACAAGACCCTCTCCGCCTCTGGGGATGATAAGGTCAATGACTTTATCCATCTTGAGCATCATCTTCACAGCTTCCCGGTCACGCCAGGGGATCAGCTGCACGGCTCCTGAGGGGATCCCGGACTCCACAGCGGCGCGGTCAAGGAGCCCTGCAAGGCACATATTGGAGTTGAAAGCCTCACTGCCTCCCCGGAGCATCACGGCATTACCGGCTTTAAGGCAGATGGCGGCGGCATCCACAGTCACATTGGGACGGGATTCGTAAATGATACCGATCACACCGAAAGGCACGGAAACCTTTGTGATATGAAGACCGTTGGGCCGGACTCTTTCTTCCAGCACTCTGCCCACCGGATCCTCCTGGGCGGCGACGGTGCGGACACCGTCTGCCATGGCTTTGACCCGTTTTTCATCAAGTCTGAGCCGGTCAAGCATGGCGTCTGAAAGTCCTTTTTCCCTCCCATATTCCAAATCGGCGCAGTTCGCTTCAATCACAGATGCGGACTCTGATTCGATCAGGTCTGCCATACGGAGCAGAAAGGCACTCTTGACGGCGGGATCCAGCACAGCCAGGGCCCGGGAAGCACTTAAAGCCTTTTCGCCCATAGCGTCAAGGGTCATTTGCATCTCTTCTTGCGTCATGTTGTAAATCTTCCTGAATTAAATTGTTTATCTCTTAAAATATCACACTTTGAGCAAAAATTCAAGCTCTCCTTGCAAAAAAGGGAACATTCCTCTTGGCTCAGAGAAGAAAACCGCCCTGAAATCCGCCGGGTCCATCCAGATAAAGTCTGCGGGCGATACCGGGCTCCTCCCGGGGGACTGGGATCATGGGACGCCTGAAGAATGAATTTCTCTCAGGCACAGCCCGGTCGGGACGGGGACGGAAATTGGTCAGAGAGAGAGTTTCAAGCAGGTGATGAGTGCGTACTTGTTCCGGCAGGATCCCATGACGGGAAATATCATCTATCTTCAGACATTTCAAGGATTTGAAGTATCTGGCAAAGTCCGCGCGCTCGGCGCAGAGAGAAAGATTTTCCACCTTGAGAGCCTTGAAACGCTCCCAGGGGAAATCAATATTGACACTCCTGTCGCCGGCACCGAAAACGCCGATGCGTCCGATGCGGAGATTTTTCAGTTTTTTCATTCTGAGGATCCCTTTGGAGATCCTGTCGCCGCAGACATATTCCAGATCCGGTTCATTGAGATCAAGGTCAGCGGGGGAAAAGATGCAGTTTTCCAGAGCAAGGGATCTCAAGTGGGGGAGTTTTCCCAGAAATTCTGCGCGGGTGAAATGGACCTGATCCAGAACAAGCTCCTGCAATGCGGGAGCTTTCAGAGAATTCAGATCTATCTTCCGTCCCAACTCCTGTCTGAGCCGCAGAAAACGCAGGGGCATCCTGCGGAGCAGTGCCGCCGAAAAGTTTCTGCCGCCGCACAATGTGAGCGTTTGAAGTTTAAGTTTCTGAAGGAACCGGCAGTCAGCTCCGGAGCCGAAAGTCACATTCAATTCTTTCAGCGGCAGAGTTCCCAAAACGGCTGTTTCAGAACCGTTCACAAGAGGAGCGTAAAGGAAAAGTTTTCTGATCGTCTGCCCCCGGAGAAAAGCCAGAGTTGTTCCGGGATAACGGCAGTCAAGAACTTTGAGGGGCACGCCTTTGAGGGAGTCAAAGTCAAACTCCGCACGCCGGAGAGAGATCCTGAGTTCTTCCAGAGGCCAGGAGCTGTTTATTCTGACAAACTTCACGTTTTTCCTCGCCTCTTCCGGGAAGGATCTGCGGAACCATCTCCGGGGATTCCTCTTCTCTCCGGGGAGCCAGCCCTCCACATCGGCAAGGACGACTCTTTTCAGCCGGGGCGCCTTGAGGGTCTCCAGACCGATGATACTGCCGCTGAGATAAAGTTCCTGAAGTTCGGGGAAGGTTTCACCTGCAAACTCAACACACTCCAGCGCTCTCAGGTCAAGACGCTGCAAAGAGGCGCTCTCTTTGAGGAGCAGCGCAGCCTTGAAAGGCTCGCGCCGGGAAAGTTCTTTGATTCCGGGATATTCCTGTGCTTCGGGAGGGAGTCTCCGGGGAGCAAGTTCTTCAGGGAACATATTTCCGGCGAACCCGGCATATTTCCTGCGAGGAGGAGTAAAACGTGTAAAGGCAAATGATTTCACCGCCCCCTTTTCAGTGCGCTGCAATTCAACAGGGGGCATGGCGTCCCTGCCCGGACGGCGGTAGACGCGGGCGGTCCTGATATCCACGCTGATCTTCAGAGCGCGGCAGATATCATCTGAATTACGGACTCCCGGCACAGAAAGCGCCCGGAAACTGCGTCCTTTGAGGGCGGAAATATCAGTGACGCTCTCAGGCAGATGCAAAGTGCGGACTCCCGGGAAATTTTTCATCCAGCTGATATCCGTGATCCGGGAGTTGGCAAGATCCAGTCTGACCACATGGGGCATGGCGTACTTCTCAAGACCTTTGATCTGAGATGCCCCCAGACGCAGGGAGCGCAGTTCTTTGAATTTGTCAAGCCCCTCAAGCTCCACGCTTTGGACGCCGGAAATATCCATCATGCTGATCCGGGGGTGATTTGCCAGCAGAGAAACCTTAAAAACCCCTCCCGGAGTTTTCCCCGCCACGCTCCGCACAGAGCGGACAACACCGAAAAAGTCGATATAGACCCGGAACTCCGGCAGTCCGGGGGAACTCATCTTAAGCCGTTTTTCAATCTCTTGAGCCGTTTCTCCAAGGAGTCCCGGGAGCAGACAGAAAAGCAAAAGAACAGTTGCAGCAAGTTTTTTCATTTATTTTCTCCTGTCATTTCTTCAACGTGTTTCAGCAGTATGCGCCGCACCTCTTGAATGGCAAGCACATTCCGCTGTACGCTGTGACCTGATTTCACCACCAATTCACTGACAGCGCCGTCAAGATGGCTGCTGCTGTAAGGCACGATGCCGTCACTGCCGCCGGGAGTTCCCTGACTCTTCAGATTTCCTATGATGGAGTGACAGGGGACCCGGGCAGAGATTTCAAGGGTATTGAGAAAGTTGAGCATAACATCATCGGGCCGCAGATTATGGATCCCGGTACCGGTTCTTTTCAGGGCATCTGCAAGTTTTTCCATCCGGATGACTCCGGCGATGATTTGCAGATTGCGTTTGACCAGATCCGCAGGCAGACGGATCAGAGCAGCCCCCGCTCTGCCGAACCAGGTGGAGGCGACCTCCGATCCCCGGTGGGGAACGG